>NZ_JANLGL010000176.1:0-11392 GCF_024655625.1 Pseudomonas sp. 18.1.10 | reverse complement strand
AGGAAGAAGCGACCCAGATGATCCTGCAAGGGACCCAGCTGGAAATCGAATACGCCCGTGACACCATGCCGCGCGGCGTACTGGGCATGAACGCGGCGATGATGGAGGACTACCTCAAGTTCATCGCCAACCGTCGCCTGTCGCAGATTGGCTTGAAGGAAGAATACCCTGGCACCACCAACCCGTTCCCATGGATGAGCGAGATCATGGACTTGAAGAAAGAGAAAAACTTCTTCGAGACCCGTGTGATCGAGTACCAGACTGGCGGCGCGCTGAGCTGGGATTGATTCCCGAGCCAAACAGCATCAAGAAGCCCTGACGTGTTCAGGGCTTTTTTATGTCCCGTGATTGGCCATTTCTTGAAGCACATCGCACCAGGCACTGGGTCTAGAAGGGTTCGGATCGCATCAGCAATGCTGTAGCCTTGTGCCCCAATCGCCATCAGCGATTGATACGCGAGCAAATGCCTGTTGTCACAGCTGATGCACTTCCAAAAAAATTAGATAGGACCGAGGCCAACCCGTGAACCCAGACATGCTCGAAGCCGGCCCCGCTGACGCCAAAGTACTTTCCGTCTTTGACTTCGACGGCACCCTGACCCACCACGACAGTTTTGTGCCGTTCCTCAAGTTTGCCTTTGGCAAGGCTGAGTTCTGCCGGCGCATGGTAAAGCTGGCGGTGCCCGGGCTGCGGTTTCTGTTGCGGCTGACCAGCCGGGATGAGTTGAAGGCGCAGTTGATCCGCACCTTTATGACCGGCGTGGAGAAGGCTTGGGTGCAGCAGCAGGCGCAAGCTTATTGCCAGGCGTATTGGAACAAGTTGATGCGCCCGAGTGGCTTGCAGTCGGTGGCAGATGAATTGAAATCCGGCGCGGTGGTGACACTGTGCTCGGCGTCGCCGGCGCTGGTGTTGCAGCCGTTTGCCGATCGCCTGGGGATCAAGTTGATTGGCACCGAGCTTGAGGTGGTCGACGGGGTGTTGACCGGCAAGCTCACCGGGAATAACTGCCGGTGTGAAAACAAGGTGCTGCGCCTGGAAGCGGTGTATGGGGACCTGGGGGAATATCGGCTCAGGGCCTGGGGCGATACGCGCGGGGATCGGGAGTTGCTGGCGGCGGCGCAGGATGCGCATTTTCGGCATTTTCATACGAAGAAGAAAAAGCAGGCTCGGCTGCCGCGGTGATGGGAACTAAACCCAATCCTCTACGCGCAAGCCTGGCACGCGGTCAAACTCCCGCCGGTTGTTCGTGACCAAAATCAGCCCTTGCGAACGGGCATGCCCAGCGATCATATGGTCATAAGGACCTATCGGAGTGCCAGCTCTCGCCAGCTCTGCGCGAAGCTGGCCCGTATGTATCGAGGCATCCTGGTCGTACTTCAAAACTTCCAAGCGTGCGGCAAAGCCCTCGATATCTGCCAGGTTTCGCTCAGGGTTAGATGATTTTTCCGCGCCGTAGATCAACTCCATCAGGGTCACTGTACTGATAGCCAGTTGGCCGTGATGCCTTTTGAAAGTCTCGCGCACCTGCTGGGGTTTGTTTTTGATGGTGAAGATACAAACGTTGGTATCCAGCATGAACTTGAGCACTAGAAAGACTCCCGCTCTTGGTCTGCTGGCTGCTCGCGGTCGTTCATAAAATCAGGCGTGACGCCCTCGCCATCAAACCAGCTGTCCCACGACTCACCGGCGGGGGTGATGATTCTGGCCCTACCGATTGAGATGACATCTACACGTTTTACGTCATCCGGCATGGCCGCAGCCTTTGGCAAACGCACAGCTTGGCTACGGTTGCTTTGGAATACAGAACCTTGGTCCATGGTGCTCTACCTCTAGTGACAACGTGTGTTAGGCAACGCTACACCACGGACTGGATATGTCAACGGGATATACATTTCGTTTAGTATCAATCGTCGGTTTTCGGCAACGCTTGAGCGGACGTTACTGGGAAATCGAGGCGGCGCCCTCACAGCCTCGCTAGAACTATTTGGATCGTTTTTATTGCTGATATTTAAGGCAAATCCCGCTATTAATAGCGAAACCTCTCACGGACCCGAGCCCCATGAAATTCGACACGGCCTACTGCCTGAGTCTCGATGAAAAACTGTCGATCTACGACGTACGAGACCTGAATTTCGATGAAACTGCGGATTTCGACTCCGACAAGGACCGCTTCCTCTGCCCCAACGATGAATGCCGTGCAGCATTCGATACGGGCAATGCGTTGAGCACCTTCAACGCAAAAAACGTCAACTACCAGCGCACACCGCACTTCAAGAACAAGACCGGCACCCGGCATATCGACGGCTGCCGATATGCCAGCACGCACAAGGCCGCATCAGGTGAAAGTGACGACGAGCGCGAGGACAATTTCCCATCGGAGCTTGTGCTCACCCGCCGTCAATACGAGCGCAAAGCCGCCGTCGCCAGCGTTGAAGGAAACACCCCGCTACATCCAACGAAAGTCCCGTCTAGCCGAAGTAGTGTCGCCCACACAAGCAGTGAGTCCACCCCGGACAAAACCAGCGTGTTCGCCCACCCGGTGGAATGCTATGTGTCGAATATCGACGACAGGGACAAGCTCAAAAGCATGCCCTTGAAGATCGGCGACCACACCGCGACCTACTGGGCGTTTTTCAAGAAGATCGAATACCTGCAAGACAACAAGGGCCTGATCTACTGGGGCAGGATCAAGGCGATCAAGGACTACACCAGCAGCTTTCGCATCGACTTCGAAAAGAAGGTGTGGCTCGACAAGAAGCCTTACTCGGTGAACGTCTACCTGAGTAAAAAACTGATCGAGAACTACCGCAAGCGTAAAGCCTTCCTGGAGCAGATCAAGGCGGCAGCCGGCAGTGAACAGCCGTTGTATTGCTTCTTCTACGGCGTGACGCCGGAGCTGAAACAGGTGCCCAGCAAGAAGAACCCCGAGCAGACGTTCGGGGTATTCAGCGTAGACATCGAAAACCTTGACCACCTGATTATTCGGGAGGCGCCGGGGTTGGAATAGGGGCTCGCCGAGAGACCAGCAAAAATCCAGTTGATAGACGGTCAAAACAACTGTACAAAAACACAGTATAGTTTGCCCTCCCCCGTCAAACCCTGGAGAAACCCCATGTCCTCCCTGGCAATGAGCTCTTCTGTAGAACAGCAGATCGTCCTGCACCAATTCACCGCCAAGCACAGTGCACAGGCCCGCGCGATGCTCGGCTGGAGCCGCGAAGACCTGGCCCACCAGGCAGGTGTGGCGGTGGAGGCGGTGCAACGCTTCGAAAGCCATGCCGACGTGGAGGATGAAACCCGTTTGATCCTGGCGTTTCGGCTGGAGGCGGAAGGGCTGGTGTTTTTTCCGGGGTTTGCACCGGGATGGGGGATGACTGCGCGCAGGTCTTCCCCCACATCTGCCGAACCCGCCGAGCCAGGCATCATCTCGCGGCTGATGGGCTCCACAGCGGCATCGGTTGACTCACAAGTCCCCCAACCGAATGGAGCGTAACGCCCAGCGGGTTCACCGGGTAGCCAAGCTGCGTCAACCCCAAGCCGTTGAGTGTAAAACCGGGATGCCGTCGGGCCTGTATGCAGCACCCGGCGCATTATTTATCCTGATTGCCCGCAGGCATGCCGTAGTGCCGCTCAAAGCACCGGCTTAACCGCCACTTTAGCCGCCTGCTCATACCCATAGGCCATTGCGAGCAATGTGGCTTCGGACCGGTCGGTACCGAAAAAGTAAGCAGCGGTCGGCAGATTGTCTTCGTTCGTTCCAGAAGGGACGGTAATCCCTGGATACCCCGCCACTGCGGCACCGAAGTAACTGTTGGTATCGAAGTCCGACACGATGGCGTCCAGGTTTTCCTGTTTGATCGGGTCATCCACTGTGCTGCGAAAATCCTCGATGAGTGCGTCCCAACGTTCTTTGCGCTCCTGTGGTGTCAGGGTGGAGGCAACGATCTGCTTAAGCACCGGCTGATGATCCGTACCAGTGCCATCCTCGTTGTCATTGAACTCGATGAGTTTGGACAAGGAATTGTTCTGCAGCCCCTGGCGACCAGCCAGGTAGGCATTAAATTCTTCCTTCACATCCGAGAACAGCAACTCCTCGTAACCTGATGCGTCTGCCAGGCGCATATTGATCGGTATCAACACCGCGCCTTGCTCGCGAAGCACTTCCAGGGTTTTGCTGAATTGCGGGCTGTTCTCCACCGGCAGGCTTTCGCCGTTCCTGGTGAACGTCGCGGGATAGCCGATACGCTTGCCTTTTAACGCGCCAGGTACCAGAAGCCTGGTGTAATCGAGCCCCGGCGTGACTCCCCGGCTTTCGGGGTCACCCGACATAGCGTTAAGCAACAACGCAACATCATGGACCGAACGAGCCATTGGGCCTGGCGTATCCTGCCGCCGGCTGGCCGGGATGATTCCATTGCGATCCAATAAACCCACGCTGGGTTTAAGCCCTACGACACCATTGAGCGCTGCCGGTACGATGATGGACCCATTGGTTTCGGCGCCAACCGCCAAAGGTGCCAACCCCGCGGCAACCGCCGCGGCGGATCCGGAACTGGAGCCGCCGACTTCGGCGTCCGGGTGATGCGGGTTGCGGGTTTGCCCGCCGCGGCTGCTCCAGCCATCGGGGCCACCGCGAAAACCGGCCAGTTCCGTCATATTGGTTTTGCCCAGGATCACCGCGCCCTGCTTGGTCAGGTACTCAACGAGCGGGGCATTCCTGCCGACAGGATCACCCACCAGGCCATTGGCGCCTGCACTGGTTTGCATGCCTGCGGTTTCAATGGTGTCCTTGAGTAAAACGGGAACGCCATGCAATGGCCCGCGCACCTTGCCACTGGCACGCTCACGATCGAGTTCGCGTGCGCTCTCCAGCGCCTCGGGATTTAGCTCAATGACGGAGCGTAGTTGCGGATCAAGCCAACGAATACGCTCCTGCAGGAAACTGACCAGATCGACCGAGGTCAACCCACCCGGCCGGGCCATCTGCTCACCCAGTTCGCGGACACTCAAGAATGCCGTACCGGGGGGAAGCGCTTTTGAACCCGTGGGGGACGAACCCGTCACCGGCTGCTGAAAAGCCTGTTGGATAAACGAATACACGCCGTACGCAACACCAAACATACGTGCCTCCTGAGGGCAGACTTAACGAAGGATCAATGCTGATCTGTCCGTCAGTCTAAGTACCTCAGCGTGCCCCTGGCGTTAAGACCCCTGCCACTTCGGGAGTGAGAAGAATCAACGCAGCCTGTAGTTACCCCTGGCGACCCGATGCGCCAGAAGCATGCTGTCGATACGCCTGCGCCAGGGTGTCCAGTGAGTCTCGCGACCACCTCGCGCCATAAAACCAGAGTTTCATTCCCCCCTCCAGCGGTATGCAGATACTGCGATACCCGCTTGCGCACGCCCCCTGAAACGCCGCGTTCCCCTCGACGGATACCAGCGCATCAAGGCGATACCGGGTCACGAGATCATCGATGTCATTGCAGGCCTGCAAGGTGAACTCAAGGGTCTGATCCGCGCGCTTCACGTCCACCGCGACCCATTGCACACCAGCCTGGCGAAGGACTTCAAGAACCTGACGCAAGGCGCTGCCCTGTTCGACGGGTTCAGCACGACCTGCGCGCACGTACCGACCGACATACCCGATGCGCCAACCCGCCATCACCTTGGAAGAAGCAAAGGTGGTGTTGTTGAGCACCAGGGGAACTTCCACCATCACCGGTCCCGTCGGCTCGATACCACTCAAGGCGATCAGTGACAACGAAGGGTCCCGCACCGTTTTCACATGCGGGGCCAACGCGTTGTATCCCGGTATACGCACTGCCCCCTCAGGGTGCGCGGCGCCGAAGACAATACCGGAGGGGTTGGTATTGTTGGTGTTCACCAGGGGCAACACTGACTCATGCCCTCCGATTTCTGCGGAGACCGACGTCGTCAAGCCAGGCTGGCACGGCATGCCCAAATGCCAGGTTTTCTCACAATCGCGTTCCATCAGCACCTACCCCGGAAAATGACGTTGCCGGGATCATCGCACTCTTAGCCGACACTTGTCGTAGGACTGAAACACTCTGAAAACTCCTTTTTTCCTGCGTGCGCCACCTCAACCAGCAGCCGGTTCGTGCAGGCCTTGAGCCTCCACTTCCAGCCACCATGCATGCCCGCGTTCTGGCTGGTTCAAGCTGAACGCCTGGCCCATCGCCGGCGTGGTAATCGACACATTGCGCTCCCACGCCAGGGCCATGATGCGGTCGAAGGGCTCGTGCCAGGCATGGAACGCCAGGTCGAACGTGCCGTTGTGAATCGGCAGCAACCAGCGGCCCTTGAGGTCGATATGTGCCTGCAGGGTTTGCTCCGGCTGCATGTGTACGTGGGGCCAATCAACGTTGTAAGCACCCGTTTCCATCAACGTCAGATCAAACGGGCCGTACTGCTCGCCGATGCGTTTGAAGCCATCGAAGTAGCCGGTATCACCACTGAAGAAGATCCGCCGCGGCCCATCGATCATCACCCAGGAACACCACAGGGTCTGGTTGCCATCAAACAAACCACGCCCGGAAAAATGTTGCGCAGGCGTGGCAACAAAACGCACGCCATCGACCTCAGTACCCTGCCACCAATCCAGCTGCCGCACCTTCGCGGGATCGACGCCCCACTTGACCAGAATGTCGCCCACACCGAGCGGCGCTAGAAACCAGCGGGTCTTCTCGGCCAATTGGACCACAGCCTTGTGATCCAGATGGTCGTAATGATTGTGGGAAAGAATCACGGCCTCCAACGGTGGCAGCTCTTCAAGGCTGATCGGCGGCTGATGGAAACGCTTGGGGCCGGCCCAACTGAACGGCGAGGCGCGCTCGGCGAACACCGGATCGGTGACCCAGAACTTGCCACGCATTTTCAGCAATACGGTGGAATGCCCAAGGCGAAACACGCTGTGGTCAGGGGCGGCCAGCAGTTGCTCGCGGGTCAGCGGATGCACCGGGATCTTGCCCACCGGTCGTGTACTGCGCGGCTTGTTAAACAACATGTTCCAGAAAATGCGCAAGGTCTTGCCGAAGCCACCGTGCTGCACGGGAGCGTCGTTGCTGAAGTGGCTGTGTTCCTGCTCGGCAGGTTTACTCGCCTTGGGCGAAGGGGCAACACGGGATGAGATCGTGGCCATTACCAGGTGACTCCTACAGGCCGCTGAAAAGTTACACTGCACAGTGTAGTTTCAAGATTGCAACAAAAGCCGGAACAAGTAAACTACCGAGTGTAATTTTCCCCAAAGAGCCGAACACCCGCCATGACTGCCCCTCAACGTCTCACCGACCGCAAACGCGAAGCCATCGTGGCCGCCGCCATCGCCGAGTTTCGCGCCAACGGGTTCGAGGTCACCAGCATGGACAAGATCGCCGCCACCGCCGGCGTTTCCAAGCGCACCGTGTACAACCACTTCCCGAGCAAGGAAGAATTGTTCGCCGAAATCCTCCATCAACTCTGGGCGAGCAGCGTTGCTCAACTGGATGTGAGTTATGCCAGCGACCGCCCGCTGCGCGAGCAATTGCGCGGGTTGCTGGAAGCCAAGATGAAGATGATGGCGGACGCCAATTTCCTCGATCTGGCCCGGGTCGCTATCGCCGCCACCATTCATTCGCCGGAACGTGCGCAAGACATGGTCACCCGCCTGAGCCAACGCGAAGAAGGCTTTACCCAGTGGGTCCGCGCCGCCCAGGAAGACGGCCGGCTCAGTTGCACCGACCCGGCATTCGCCGCCCACCAGATCCAGAGCCTGCTCAAGGCGTTTGCGTTCTGGCCCCAGATTACCCTCGGCCAACCCACCCTCGACGCCGCGAGCCAGGCCAGCGTGATCGAGTCGGCCATCGACTTGTTCCTGGCCGGCTACGAAGTGCGCCCCCTTCGGCCCTCGTAAACCTATCGTCGAAACGACATCGCGGGTCGCTTTTGACGCATTCGCCCTCTGTTTTGCGCAAATGGCCTGTAAGGCCACTGATTATTGCGTTGCAAATAACTGACAATAATCAACGAATTATCCGATCAACGGTGAAGCCGGGATCGCGCGCTGTTGCATCTGCAAAATTGAGCTGACTCAGAACTTATGGAAAACAGACAAGGCAAAGGGCTTTCGTTTGCCAAGCGTATCTACAAGCCAAGGATTATTGGCCTGGGCATCGGCAGCATCAGCGTCGCCGCCGCCCTTTACCCGCTGGCCATGCCCGGCTGGGTGTGGGCGTTCCTGCTGTTCAACGGCTTTGCCTGGGCGCACGTGGCGTATCAGCTTTCAACCCGCGCCCAATTTCCCTACCAGGCCGAACAACGCAATCTGCTCTACGACTCGCTTTTCGGCGGGTTCTGGGCGGCAGCCACCCAGTTCACGCCCCTGACCGCCGTGACGATCCTGTCGATGATGGCCATGAACAACGTTGCCGCCGGGGGCAAACGCCTGTTCCTGCGCGGCCTAGTGGCACAGGCCGTTGGCGTCGGTGTCGCATGGCTGCTGTTCGGTGCGCGATTCAACGCGGATGTCAGCCTGCTCCAGGTCTATGCCTGCCTGCCGATGTTGACCCTCTACCCCATGGCCATCGGCACCGTCTGCTATCAATTGGCGATAAAGCTGTCAGAACACAAGCGTGCCCTCAGCGCGCTGAGTCGCACCGATAGCCTCACCGGGCTGCTCAACCACGGCTCCTGGAAAGACCTGCTGCACATCAAGTTCCACAAGTGCCAGCAACAACAAAGCCACGCCAGCATCGCCCTGATCGACATCGACCACTTCAAACAGATCAATGACACCCACGGCCATATCGTCGGTGACGCCGTGCTGCGCCAGCTCAGCCTGGAACTGCGGCGCAACCTGCGGGAAAACGACTTGGCCGGGCGTTATGGTGGTGATGAGTTCTGCGTGATTCTTCCGCAAATGCCATTGGAAGAAGCCGCGCAAGTGATGGAGCGGATGCGCGAAACATTCGGTAACTATCGCAACCCACAGATCCCTGAATTGCGCGTGAGCCTGAGCATCGGCCTGGCCGATTTCCAGCCCGGCTTCAGCGATGCCGCCATGTGGCTCAACGCCGCGGATCGTGCGCTGTACGCCGCCAAAGCCACCGGGCGCAACCGCGTCAATGTCAGCGACTATCCCGTGGCCCATTCCGCCTAAGTTGTCCGACGACACCTCGTCTGAAATTCCTACCCAGCGTCCACGGCGATAGCATAATGCCGCCATTGGTCGCCTCCGGTGAAAAGTGCCCGCCCATGGCCGAACTTCTGACGCACCGCGCGACTCTGAAGCCCGCTGTTCTACCCCTGCTGTCAGCACCCGGAAGCTGACAATGAGCACGTCAGCCGTAGCGTCAGGCGCGCTACGGGGGCAGGCGACCTTGCATGGATAACCCCGAAGCTTGCTTGCCCGAGCACCCGAATATGCTATTCAACGCCCATAAAAAAACCATCAGCACCCTGCAACACACCGTCGCCCAACAGGCCAGTCTGCTGGACGCCATCGAGCGCTCCATGGCGGTCATCGAGTTCGACCTGCAAGGCAATGTACTGCGGGCCAACGACAACTTCCTCAAGACCATGGGCTACCGCGCCGAACAGATCCTCGGCCAGTCCCATCGGCTGTTCTGCACGCCCGCCTTCGCCCGCAGCGCCGAGTACAGCCAGTTGTGGACGAACCTGCGCAATGGCCAATTCCAATCCGGCACGTTCGAACGCGTGGCGGGCACCGGTCAATCGGTGTGGCTTGAGGCCAGCTACAACCCGGTACGTGACGAGACCGGCCGCGTGCTCAAAGTGGTGAAGTACGCCATGGATGTCACCCCGCGCATGCAGGCCGAAAGTGAAGCCAACGCCAAGTTGGATGCCATCGGCCGCGCCATGGCGGTAATCGAGTTCAATCTCGACGGCACCATCCTCACCGCCAATGAAAATTTCCTACAGCGCATGGGCTACAGCCTCGCCCAGATCCAGGGCCAGCATCACCGCCTGTTCTGCACGCCGGAATTGGCCAACAGTTCGACCTACAGCGACTTCTGGCGACGCCTGAACCAGGGCGAGATGTTCAGTGGCCAGTTCGAGCGCGTGGACAAACAGGGCCAGACCGTGTGGCTCGAAGCCAATTACAACCCGGTGCACGACGCCAGCGGACGCCTGTGCAAAGTGGTCAAGTTCGCCTCCGACGTCACCGCCATGGTGCAACAGCACAGCGCCGACGCAGCCAGCGCGGCCCAGGCGTATCACATCTCCCTGAACACCCGCGACATCGCGGAAAAAGGCGCCGAGGTGATCCAGCAAACCGCCAGCGGCATGCGGGAAATTGCCGCCGACATTGACGGTTCCTCCCAATTGATCGCCAAGCTCGGCGAGCGCTCGCAACAGATCACCGCCATCGTCAATACCATCCGTGGCATCGCCGACCAGACCAACCTGCTGGCGCTGAACGCGGCCATCGAAGCCGCGCGTGCTGGCGAACAGGGCCGAGGATTTGCCGTGGTAGCCGATGAAGTGCGGCAACTGGCGGCACGCACCAGCGGTTCCACTGCCGAAATTTCCAGCATGATCGCGATGATCCAGGACGAAACCCGCCAGGCCATCCAGAGCATGGACGGCACCCGCGACCGCGCCGCGCAAGGGGTCGACCTGGCCAACCGTGCCGGCACGGTGATCCTGCAGATTCGTGAAGGCACCAGCGAGGCGGTACAGGCGGTGAGCGCGTTCGCCAATGAACGCGGTGGCAGCTGACCCGATCTTCATGCGTAGGGGCCGAGGGCTCGGTCTATAGTGTTTGCCTGTCTCTATGTTGATGATCCGAGCCCGCCATGACCCCAGATAAACCCGACGTCGACCACCTGCGTTTTCACCGCCCCCACGCCCACCTGGCGCCGACCTTTGGCAACGACACCTTTGCCCTCAAGGCCGAAGCCTTCGCGCGCTTCTTCGGCACGCCGACCTTCCTTGGCGCACAGACCGCCATCGTGGTGTTGTGGGTGGTGCTGAACATCACCGGCGTCACGCACTTTGACGTGTACCCGTTCATCCTGCTCAACCTGGCCTTCAGCCTGCAATCGGCCTACGCCGCGCCGTTGATCCTGCTGGCCCAGACCCGCCAGGCTGCGCGCGACAAAGCCCAGTCCGACGCCGACGCGCAGCACCGCGAAGCCTTGGCCGTGGCCAACACCGAACGCCAGGCCCAGGCCGCACAGACCACCAAGCAGTTGCTGGAATTGCTGGAGCAAAACACCCGCCTGACGGAAATGACCAAGCAACTGACCGAGCGCATCGAAACACTGACGTGTGAAATGCACGAGCAGTTCGTACGCAAATCTTGAGCTAACCCTAAATCCCCTGTGGGAGCGGGCTTGTGTGGGAGCGGGCTTGCTCGCGAAAGCGGTGGGTC
>NZ_JANLGL010000175.1:0-11419 GCF_024655625.1 Pseudomonas sp. 18.1.10 | reverse complement strand
GGTTAGCCGTCCTGGGCCAGGGATGGCCCATGACGGCGGCCCACGGATTCAAGCCTTCGTTCGGGCATGCCGAGCCTAGGCGAGGCACCGAGTGGTGGGGCGAAGGCCTTTTGCTTACTTTTGGGCCTTTCCAAAAGTGAGCCGCTGTAAGAGCGGAACCATAAGCGGCCGTTACCGAAGAAACGGATATGTACCCGACAATCACTGAGGCACCGCCCGAATCACAGCCCGAGGGGCCCCAGGAACCCCTTTATCAACCGAGGGCAACTGCGGCGCCTGCACATCCGGCATCGCCCAACTATGCTCCGGCTGCAACCCCCCTTGCGCCCGCCGCATAAACTCATACCGATTCAACGTAATACTGCGCCCCGCCCCACTGTCCCGAATAATGTAGGGCCGCAAAAACACCATCAAATTCGTCTTCGTCACACTGCGCTTTTCATTACGAAACAACGCCCCCAACCCCGGAATATCCGCCAACCACGGCACCGCATCATTGCTCTGGCTGTACCCATCCTGCAGCAGCCCACCCAGCACCATGATCTGCCCGTCATCCAACAGAATGCTGGTATCAATCGCCCGCTTATTGGTCACCGTCCCCGCATCCACCGAAGCCCGCGTATCCACGCTGCTGACCTCTTGATAGATATCCAGCTTCACCGTGCCGCCCTCGGAAATCTGCGGCCGCACATTCAGCTTCAGCCCCACTTCCTCACGCTGCACCGTCTGGAACGGGTTGTTGCTGGTCCCCCCGCCGCCGGTCACATAGCTGCCCGTGACAAACGGAATGGTCTGCCCGACAAAAATGCTCGCCGCTTCGTTGTCCAGGGTCAGCAGGTTCGGCGTCGACAGCACGTTGGTGCCGCCCTTGCTCTTCAACGCGCGGGCCAACACCTTGAGATCCAGCACCTTGCCAATCCCCGGAATGTCCACGGTGCCATTGACCAACCCGATGTTCAGGCCCTTGGGCAACACGTCGATGCTGGTCTTGCTGGTAGGCGTGGCATTCACGCCACTGCCGCCGAGGTTGACCCCGCCAAAACCACCCTTGCCACCGAGGTTGCCCGCCTGCCATTGCACGCCAAACTCGGTGGCATCGTCCTCGCCGACTTCGACGATCAGGCTTTCAATCACCACCTGCGCGCGGCGTTGGTCGAGCATGTCGATCACTTCCCGCAGGTTGCGGTACAACGGGTCCGGCGCGGAAATCAGCAAGGTATTGGTGGTCGCATCGGCCTGGATGGTCACGCCGCCGGCACTGAAGGCGGTGTCCTGATCCTTGCTGGTACTGGCGCCGGAGGTCTGTTTGTCCTGGCCGTAACTCGATTGCACGCCGCTGCCGGTAGGCGTGCCGCTGCTGTTTTGCGCGGCGCTGCCCTGGGTGTTCTGGCCCGTGCCGCCCATGGCACTGAGCTTGCCCCGCGCCTCGTCGCTGACCCCGGATTCACTCTCGCCGGTCAACAAGCCGCGCAGCGACTGCGCCAGCTTGCCCGCCTGGGCGTTGCGCAGGTACACCACGTGCATATTGCTCGGGTTGCTCTGGGCGTTGTCGAGCTTGTAGATCAGGTTGCGCGCCAGCTCCGTGCGCTCGGGGCTGCCGGAGCGGATGATGATCGAGTTGGAGCGCGGGTCGCCGACCACGTTGATCTTCTGGGTCTGGTCGGCGCCCTGGGTGTCGAGCAGTTCGGCGACCATCGCCGCGATGTCGACGGCGATGCCGTTCTGCACCTTGACCACGTCGGTGTCGATGGCGCTGGGGGTGTCGATGCCGCTGATGATCTGCGCCACGCGGGCGAGGTTTTCCGCGTAGTCGGTGATGACGATGCTGTTGTTGCCAGGGTAGGCGTTGATCGGGTTGTTCGGCGACACGATGGGGCGCAGCACCGGGATCAGGTTCACTGCGTTTTCGTATTGCAGGCGGAAGGTGCGGGTCTGCATGCCGCTGCTGCCGGCGCTGTAGATTGGCCCGCCGAGCAGCTTGGCGTCGGCTTCGGGCACCACTTGGGCGACGCCGCCTACGTCGACCACACTAAAGCCCTGCATGCGCAGCGCCGCCAGCAGCATGTCGTAGGCCTGGTGCGCCGGCACCTGGCCTTCGCTGACCAGGGTCAGGTTGCCCTTTACCCGGGGGTCCACGAGGAACTGTTGGCCGGTGGCGCGGGACAAGGCGCGCACCACCGCCTGGATATCCGCATCGACAAAGTTCAGTTGCACCGGCTGGTCACCCAGCGGGTTGCGCGCCTTGATCGCCGCCGGGGCGTGGCCACGGGCGCTGCTGGTGATCGGGTGTTGCACGGCCGGCTTGGGCGCGAGTTCGCGTTGGCGGTCCAGCGGGCTGTCGCTGCTGCGGCGGGTGTCGGCCAGGGGTTGGCCGAGTTCGCTGTCCACCAGCAACGGCTTGGCCGCCTGGTTGCTGCACGCACTGAGGGCCAGCAACAGCAACGGCGCGACCATACGAAACGGGGGAACTGACCACTTCATGAAGCTTCCTTAGCGCCAAGCGCCTGATCCATGCGAACGGTCCCGGACACAGTGCCGGCCGAGTTATCGACGGCATCCCCGGCACGTTGCAAACGCGCCGCGGACACCTCCAGGGAAAACGAACGGGGATTGCCCAGCAGCCAGTCCACCACCGCGTCGGCCGGGGCGTTGTCGAAGGTCAGGTGCCAGCCGCCAGGGGCCTGCGCCTGCAATTGGTAATGGCCTTGCAGGCCGGCACTGTCCAGGGCCTGGCGCAGAGAGGCTTCGTCGGCCTGGCGCGGCGCGGCGACGCCCTGCAACAGCACCTGCAAGGCTTCGGCCTGGGCGCGCAACTTGGGGGTTTCGGCCTGCCAATAATCGATTTTTTTCAACGCGGGCTGGACCAGGATCAGCCAGGTCACCAGGCCCGCCAGCAGCACGCCGACGCCGCTGAGCATGCGTTTCTCACGCAGGGCCAGGCCGTTCCAGAACAGCCGCAATTGCCGCGTCCACTTATTCATCGCTGGCTCCCGTCGCCGCCGGGCCAATGCTCCAGCCGTGCTCATCACGTGTCGCGGCAAAACCGGCCTGGGCCAGCGCGGCCTGCCAGTCGGCCTGGGCCGTCGGGTTGCGGCTGTCCGTGAGCAATTGCAGGTGCAGGCGGCCTTGTTCAAAGGTCAGGCGTTCGACGCTGGCGACCATAAACGGCAGGTTGCTGCCCACCAGTTGCAGCAGGCTGCTGAAGCGCTGGCCCGGGTCGGCGGCGGCACCGCTCTGGCGCGCGGCCAATTGTTGGCGGGCCTGTTGCAAGGGGTTGAGCACCACCGGCAATTCTGGGAACGCCTGGCGCACCTGCTGGCTCATCACGGCTTTGAGGCGCTGGCCTTCATCCACCTGGCGTGCGGCGTAGAGGTTGAGGCCCAGGGTCCACACGGTCGTGGCCAGGGCGACACAGGCCAGCGCCCTGCCCCAGCCGCCGCTGCTCGCTTGGTTAAGGCGGGCATGCAAACCCCAGGCGGGTGCTGCGCCCGTCCAGCGCTGCGCGGCGTCCACCAGTGGCATATCCAGGCCTTGCTGGCCCAACGGATGCACGGCGGCTTGGTGCAGGCTGTCGCGGGTCAACAGATAGCCGTCGTCCAGGGCGGCCGCGCCCACCGGCAACGCGTAGGGCGCGGGATAAAGGCCGCGCAACTTGAGCGGCACCTGGGCCAGCCGTTCCAGGCCGGCCTTGGGCACCCAGGCCACTTGCACGCGGCCTTCGCTGTCGCGCGGGCCGTGGGCCACGTGCATGTGTTCCAGCGGGCCGAGGATCAACGCTTGCGCGGCGCAGGCCACGGCAGCGGCGGTTTTCGCGGCGGGCAGTGGCGGCAGTTCAAGGCTGGTGAGCAGGCTGTCGCGGGGGTGCAGGAAACACTCCACTGCCTGACGGTTTTTGCTCAGTTGGATCAGGCGTTCATGGCCTTCGGAGACGACCACGCCACGCTCCAGCCAGACGAATTTTACTTCGCTGTCTGCGGTCAATTGATCCAGCGGCGGCAAGCCAATGCGCAAGCGTTTCATACGCCCACCCGCGACCAGATCACCTGCGGCTGGCGCTCTTGCGGACGATGCAGCAAGGCGTCGATGGTCACCCGCCGCTGCTCACGCCGCGCCTGGCCCTGCACGCGAAACCACTCGCTGGTAATGCCCACCTGCACCGACTCCACCGCCACCTGGGGCAAGTGCAGGCGGTTGACGAAATCCCCACGGTTGATAAACCACTGGCCGCTATCACGCTCCGCCACCAGCCCTTGGGCCTGGGACAGGCTGAGCTGGGGCACCACGGCGCTGAGCACTTCGGCGCTGGCGGTGTTGCCGTTGACCCAGCTCTGCCCGGGCAGCACGCTGATGTACGTTTGCAGGCGGCGCAGCAGCACGGGGTCAAGGCCCTCGATGGCGCTCAACTCGTCCACGCTGCGCAGCATCGGGTATTTGGCTGGCACTTCGTAGGAACCGATCACCCGCTGGCTGATGCGCCGGCTCACCGCCGGATCGACCCCTAGCGTACGGCACAGGCGCTCGAAACTTTGCAGTTGCTCGGCATCCGGCAACTGGCGGTTGACCAGGTTGCGCAGGTTGAACTTGCCCTGCTCGTCCTCGATGCGCCCTTCAAACGCCCCCCGCTGGGCATAGGCCCACGGCTGGTCGAGGCGGGTCAACACGTCCTTCTGGCGCGCCTCCCAGAGCATCTGCCGGCTGCGCTCAAGGCTGCCCTGCAACAGCCACTGGCCCTGCACGCGCAATTGTTCGGCTTCGAGGCTGCGGGTGAACACGGTCTGCCGCGTGAGCATGCCACCGGCGATCACCGCCACCACCGCCGCGATCAGCAACGCGCTGATAATCGCCATGCCGCGCTGCTTCGCCGCTGGGGGCGAATGCCGTTTCATGGCGCGCCTTACAACTGCCAGGAGCCGATATCGGCATTCACGCCGTCGCCATCCGGCTGGCCATCGGCGCCGAGGGAGAACACATCGACCTCACCGTTGGCGCCCGGGTTAAGGTAGTGATAAGGGTGGCCCCACGGGTCATTGGGCAGGCGATCGAGGTAGGCGCGCCAGCTGCTGTTTTTTGCATCCGCCGGGCGCTCCACCAGCACTTTCAGGCCCTGGGTCATGTTCGGGTAGCTGCCGTGGTCGAGGCGATAGAGTTTCAGCGCCTGCATCAACCCGCCGATGTCCTGCTTGGCCGCCGTGGCCCGCGCCTGGTCCGGGCGATCCAGCACCTTGGGCACCACCATCGCCGCGAGAATCCCGAGAATGACCACCACCACCATGATCTCGATCAAGGTGAAGCCACGCTGGCCGCGAGGGCTGGGCAAGGGGGTTGTTAGGCGCGCGATATCCATCTCGACATTCCTTGGCTGGGGTGCATTTCGTGGCGCAGTGTTGCAAGAACACATGTCAGTCGTATTGAAAATCCTCGGGAGTTTCGGTCGCCAATCGGTCAACTCGCGGCGCTAGTCTGCGGGCCTGTTTCCCGCCTTTGAGAGCGCCATGGTCGGCCGTCGCAACGCGCAAGGTTTTACCCTGATTGAAGTGCTGGTGGCGCTGGCGATCATCGCCGTGGCCATGGCCGCCGCCGTGCGCGTGGCCGGGCTGATGACCCAGAGCAATGGCTTGCTGCGGGACAAATCCATGGCGTTGCTGGCGGCGCAGAGTCGCCTGGCGGAACTGCGCCTGGAAGGCCACCTGCGTGGCGGCACCAAGACGTTCGACTGTGACCAGGGCCGCCTGAAACTGCGCTGCGAGCAAACCATCAACGCCGACGGCCGCCTGTTTCAAGTGACCCTGCGCGTGCTCGACGCCAGCCGCGAAGCGCCGCCCCTGGCGCGGCTGGACACTCAGGTCATGGCCGAGTGAGGCGTGGCAACGCGGGGCCATCCGGCAATTTGTCGAGGTTGACGCGGACCTTTTCACCGCCGCGCTCAAGCTCCACGGCGCTGCCTTCAATCGCCGTCAGGCGCACGCCGGGGCTGAGGCGCTCGCCCACGAGAAAACTGCGCGGCGGGCCATCGTTGAGGCTGAGGATCGCCACCGCACCGCGCGCGCCGGCCAGTACGCCGGTGACCTTGACGTGCAGGGCGCTCGGCGCGTTGGCAAACCACTGCAACGCCGGGTTTTCGCTGCGGGCCGCCAACGCCTGGGGCGAGGCCTGGGGCGTGTGGGATTCGGCAGAGGTGAGCAGCAGCGGCGTCCAGATCACGCCGCCAGCCAGCGCTGCGAGCAAGGCCAGCGCCTGCACGCCGTGGGCGGGTGAAACACGAAGGGCGAATGCCATGGGGTGGACCTCCTGTTTGTCCGTGGCCTCAGCCTACAGAGCAATTCCCACTTTTTTATTTCACAACCTCGCCAGTTCTCCAGGAGCCGACCGATGAAACAGCAAGGCTTCACCCTGATCGAGCTGATGGTGGTGCTGGTAATCATCGGCATCGCCAGCGCCGCCATCAGCCTGACGATCAAACCCGACCCGCTGAAACTGCTGCGCAAGGACGCCGAACGCCTGAGCCAGTTGCTGCAAATCGCGCAGGCCGAAGCCCGCGCCGACGGGCGCCCGATCAGTTTGCGCGCGGATGCCAAGGGCTTTCGTTTCAACCGCCGCAGTGACGATGGCCTGGGCGTGGAAGCGTTCCAGGGCGATGCCCAACTGCGTCCGCGCCTATGGGAGAGCACGCCGATGCAGCTGACTGTCGAGCCCCGGCAAACCCTGGTGCTCAATGCCGAATGGATCAACCCACCGCTGCGCGTGGTGCTGTCGGACGGGCAACACAGCCTCGGCCTGCAACGGGACGCCGCCGGTTTGCTGCGGGTGGTGAGCCCGCCATGAACCAATCCCAGCAAGGCTTCACCCTGATCGAAGTGATGGTGGCGATCATGCTGATGGCGCTGGTCAGCGTCATCGCCTGGCGCGGGCTCGACAGCGTGACCCGTGCCGACCAGCATCTACAGGCCAGCACCGAACAGACCGAGGGGTTGTTGCGGGCGTTGAACCAGATGCAGCGCGATATCAGCCTGCGCGCCAGCGTTGAACTGGCCGAACCCGGTACGGCAAAGGACGCCGGGCTGGCCGCCGTGACCGTGCGCAGCTCTGACAGCAAGGGCTTTCGCCTGGAGGTGATCCGCAGCGCGCCGGCCACAGGCGATGGCTTGCAACGGGTGCGCTGGTGGCTCAAGGGCGACTCGCTGTACCGCGCCGCCGCGCCCGCGCGGGACCGCTTCCCGCTGCCGGCGGCCAAGGACGGCGTGGTGGTGCTGGCGGGCGTCAGTGATTTGCAGGTGCGGGTATGGGACAAGGACAAAGGCTGGCGCCAGTTGAGCGGCAATAAGCGCGAGGAGCCACTGGGGCTGGAGATCAGCCTGGTGCGCCAGACGCCGCAGGGGGTGGAGCGTTATCGGCAGGTGGTGGGGCCATTGAATTAGCGAAAGTCAGACAGCACAAACGCGGTATGAGCCCTGAGGTACTGGTCCACCTCATCCAGCGAATTTAGCGATTCCCGGCAGAGTTCGATCCCGTCGTGGCTGACAGTGACCACGTAGCCGCTCGCGTCCTGGCGCAGCGTTGCGAGGTTGTTGACCACCTGACCGTTGGCGTCGGTCACGGAGGTCGCGACCAGCGGCCTGGCTTCGAGGGTTTGCGCGGTACGCTGTTTGAAGGCTTTGCGCTTGGCTCGGTACAGCGCGGCACCGATCATGCTGGCCAGCATGAAAATGACGATGGCGACGATTTCGAAACGGTACATCGGCCGGCCCAGGCGCCCGGGATAGGTCTCGCTGAGCCAGTGCACGGCCTTATAGATCAGTTCTTCCATGGGGTACTTTTTCGGCATCAAGCAGGCAAATGTCGCTTGAGCCTACAGGACCGCCCTGCGTCAGCTCAACAGCACGACGCCACCCGGCAGTTCCGTGCACTTGGCGCCGTACGCGTCGCGAATCAGCAACGCCACGCCGGCCAACTGCTGCAAGCTGAACCGCGCCTGCACCCGGCGCTGGCCCAGTTCCTTGTTGAGCAACACCAGCATGCCCGGGCGATAGCGATTGATCTCGTCCACCACCGTGGCCAGCGTGGCGTTGTTGAACACCAGCACCTGTTCGCGCCAGGCCACCACGGCCTGGGTGTCCACCACCACGGGCGCGCCGATGCCCGCCGCGCTGTAGGTCAACTGACGGCCGCTGCCCAGGCTCACACTGTGGCCGCCGGCGTCCACCGACAGCGAACCCTCGATGCAGGTCACGCACACGCTGTGGTCGGTGTTGCGCACATTGAAACGGGCCTGAGCCGCGCTGACCCAACCGTCGCCGGCCTGGACCCGCAGCGGCTGCGCCAGACGGGCGACGACTTCGACTTCGCCTTCCAGCAATTCAATCCCTTCTCCGATCCGGCTGATGCGCGTCTGGGTATTGAGTTCCAGGCTGACGCCGTCACTCAACAGCACTTGGCGCTGCTCGCCGACCTCGGTGCGATAGTCCGCCGTGAGCCCGGCGAAACCACCCGGCGTGCCGACACGCACCATGACCAACGCCGCCGAGGCGGCTATGGCACCGCCCAGGAACGCACGGCGGCCAAAGCTGCGCGGTGGCGCGGCGTGCTCGAGGGCGGGGCCCAGTTGCTGCCACAACGCTTTGGTTTGCTCGAACGCCTGGGCATGTTCCGGGCTCTGGGCGCGCCAGGCCTGCAAGGCCTTGGCGTCGGCCACGGTGGCGCGGCCCGATGTCAGCAGGAGCAGCCAGTCGCGGGCTTCATCGTGCAAAGGGCTGGCGGCGGCTGCCCGGGCGGTGGAGAGGTTAAAAATGTTCAAGCGCGCACATACTCACGGTTTTATCAGGGACTCGACACTAAGACGGTTTTCCGGCCCCGGGACCGAACCGCTGAATCACTTTTCTTTCGAGGCGCTTGGCGCAGTGGCCTAAGGCGGCCTTGATTTCCTTCTCGACCATGCGCGTGGAAATGCCAAAACGCTGGGAGATTTCCAGGTGCGGCGCTTCTTCCAGGCGCGCGGCGATAAGGATTTTGCGCCGGCGTGCGGGCAGTTCGTAAAGGGCTTTGACCAGCGATTGCACCTCGCGCTGGCCGCCCACCACCCGCGACGGGTCCTGCGCTTCGTCGGCGGTTTGCAGCAGTTCTTCGACTTCGCTGCCGGTAAGCAGGCGCGCGTCGGCCTGGCGGCGGTCGGCGGCGATGTTCAAGGCCATGCGGTAGAGGTAGGCGTTGGGTTGTGCGAGGTTTGGCGGCACGTCCATGCGGTCCACCCGCAAGTAGGTTTCGTGCAGGACGTCGTTGGCCAGGTCCTCCGACCCCAGGCGCTTGCGCAAACGCACCTTGAAGTCTTCGTAGGACGCCAGGAACAAACTGACCATCGTGCTGTGCCCGGTATTTTTCATCCGTGCGTGGCTCCCTTCCCTGCTGTGCATTCCATGCGTGTTCCTGTGGTGTCGGGCATCAAAAGCAAAGTCACCGGCTGGCGCAGCGAGCTCGGCGCAGGGCGTTCGACCCGGGCCGCACTGAGGTTGCGCACCAGTGCTTCATCGCGTTGTTCATCGCCGGTGGAGCTGACCAGCCGGCTGTACTCGATCAGCCCATCCGGGTTGACCCACACCTGCACCAAGGCACGAAAACTGCCGGGACGGGTCAGGGGCGAACCGCACAGGCTGGTCTCGATGGCCTGCTGCAAGGCCGTGGCGTAGCTGTTGTTGATCCGCGCAACGTTGCGGGCCGACGCGCCCTTGGTAGTGGCCGGCCGGCTGACCTGCGCCAGTTGCAGGGTGAACGCATCACTGCGGGCATAACGCGCCATCAGGCCACTCCCGGTCAGCAACATTGCCAGAGCCTCCTGCGCCGTGAAGCGCCCATGCACGCTGATGGAGCGCCGGCCCCGGGTCAGTTCGCGGTCCACCAGCACCGCCATGCCGGTGGCGCGGCTATACGCTTGCAGGGCGTGCTCCAGGTTTTGCGCCGGCAGGTCCAACGTCAGCAATGCGGGTTCCGCCTGCGCCACGCGGCCGCCTGCCAGCAGCCACAGCAAGACCAGGGCGCATACGGCGCGCCGCCAGGCCCCCTGTTCACCCCCCGCTCTGCATCGCTGCACGGCCGACGTGTCCTTGAAAACCGTCATCCTGAGGCCAGTTTATGAACCTGATGTTACGGTGATGGCAAAAAAAACGTCACGGTGACGGGATGCCCGCTGCACTACACTTTCAAGCCTTACCGGCCCACTTCCCAGGGCCTGCCAGGAGGCCCGATGAAACTGTTCCCCAGCCTTGCCAGCCTGTTGCTGTGCGCCGCCCTGCCCGTGCTGGCCCACGCCGACAACAGCAAAAGCACCTGCACCGAAGTCTCGGTGGACGGCTACAAGGCGCCCGACTATGGCTGCCTGAGCCAACAGATGGGCAGTGACAGCAACGCGACCAAGGCGGCAAAGAAAAACCGTGAGGCGCAAAACATTCCCGTCGAAAAACGCGCGCCAAATGCCGTGGGCCTGTCCACCCCGTCGGCGACCAGCGTGCGCATGGGCAATACCTTCGGCACCTCGGTGAAACCGCAACGGCCTTGAGCCGTTTGACGAAATTTTCATCTGTGCCTACCTATGATCGCCTCCCTCGTTGGGGAGTAACCGGCTTCTGACCCTGTTGGAAGCGTTCGTATCAACATATTCGGCAACCTGCCGTGGTACGAACATCGCTTTGCGGTTGGTGAGACCAGCGACACTTCCATGCCTAAAGTCGGGCGCGTGGACGTGTCGTTGTGTCCTATAGCCCGACTGGAAGCCTGACCGTGAACCCCATTTCCCTGATCCTCCTGGCCCTGGCCATGTCTACCGACGCCTTTGCGGCGGCCATCGGCAAAGGCTCCAGCCTGCACAAACCGCGCCTCACCGAAGCCCTGCGCGCCGGCCTGATCTTTGGCGTGATCGAAGCCATCACGCCGATGATCGGCTGGGCCATCGGCCACGCCGCTACGCGCTGGGTGGAAGACTGGGACCACTGGATCGCCTTTACCCTGCTCGTCGCCCTGGGCCTGCATATGATCTACAACGGGCTCAAGGCCGAGGATGAAGAGGCTGAAAAGCCGACCCAGCATTCCTTCATGATTCTTGCCGTCACCGCTTTCGCCACCAGCATCGATGCACTGGCGGTGGGCGTGGGTTTGGCGTTTGTCGATGTGAATATCCTGGTGGCGTCGGCGGCGATCGGCCTGGCGACCATGACCATGGTGACCATTGGCATGATGCTCGGGCGCGTGCTGGGCACGGTGGTGGGCAAGCGGGCGGAGATGGTTGGCGGGGTGGTGTTGATGGTGGTGGGGGCGACGATTTTGTATGAGCATCTGTCGGTCTGAGCAACAGCGCTGAAAAAATGTCGGAGCGGGCTTGTGTGGGAGCGGGCTTGCTCGCGAATGCGGTGGATCAGTCAACATATCCAGCGACTGA
>NZ_JANLGL010000174.1:0-11558 GCF_024655625.1 Pseudomonas sp. 18.1.10 | reverse complement strand
AGTCACCCATACAGTGACTGAACTACCGCTATCGCAGGCAAGCCAGCTCCCACACTTTAGTACTGCACAGTCTTAGCGACCGTACTCAAGCTCAAGCAATCAGCGAATACACCACCGCCGTAATCGCCACCAGGCCTACCGCCGTAACGAACACATTGGAAGCCTGCCCACGGTACTTGGCCATGGCCGGCACCTTGCGAATCGCGTACATCGGCATCAGGAACAGAATCGACGCAATCACCGGGCCGCCCAAGGATTCGATCATGCCGAGGATACTTGGGTTAAGCGTGGCGACGATCCAGCACACCACCAGCATGAACGCGGCGGTCATGCGGTCCAGGGTCTTCGGTGCCGGGCGGCGACCGGTCTTGACCACCAAGCCCTTGAGGCCTTCGCTGGCGCCGATGTAGTGGCCCAGGAACGACTTGGCAATCGCCACGAACGCGATCAACGGCGCGGCAAACGCGATGGTCGGGTTGTCGAAGTGGTTGGCCAGGTACGACAGGATCGACAGGTTCTGCGCTTTCGCTTCGGCCAGTTGCGCCGGCGACAGGGTCAGCACGCAGCTGAACACGAAGAACAGCACCATCACCACCATCAACAGGTGCGCGCGGGACAGGATCTGCGAACTGCGCTCATCGGCATGTGCGCCGTACTGGCGCTTCTGGTCCACCGCGAAGGCCGAGATGATCGGCGAGTGGTTGAACGAGAACACCATCACCGGAATCGCCAGCCACAGGGTGCTGAGCAACGCCGAGGGTTCAGGCACCACGCTGGCGGTGCTGAGGATGCCACCGGTCCAATGTGGGATCAGGTACACCGCGAGGAACAGCAACGCGACGATAAACGGGTACACCATCAGGCTCATGGCCTTGACGATCACGCGCTCACCGCAACGCACCACGGCCAGCAGGCCGAGGATCAGCACAAACGCCAGGATCGCCCGTGGCGGCGGCATGATGTGCAGTTGGTGTTCCATGAAGCTGCTGACGGTGTTGGTCAATGCGACGCTGTAGATCAGCAGGATCGGGAAGATCGCAAAGAAGTACAGCAGGGTAATCATCGCACCTGCGGTGATGCCGAAGTGCTCTTCGACCACGTCGGTGATGTCGGAGCCGTCACGACCGGACAGGACGAAGCGGGTCAGGCCACGGTGCGCGAAGAACGTCATCGGGAATGCCAGCAATGCCAGGATCAACAGCGGCCAGAAACCGCCCAGGCCAGCGTTGATGGGCAGGAACAAGGTGCCGGCGCCAATGGCCGTGCCGAACAGGCCAAGCATCCAGGTGGTGTCCTGGCGGCTCCAGCTTGTGAGGGTTGCAGGTGTCGATGCATAGCGTTCGTCAACGCTATTGGCCTGATCATTCATCCGGTCGGATCTCCGCATTTACACGGCCGGGACGAGTCAGAAAAACCTGACAGGCAGCGCCCCGACCATAGAAGGGGCCGGATTGTCCGGGATTCTTGTGAATAAGCAAAGACTTAGCTGAGGAACGGTGGCGTGGTATATCGACACGCCGCACCTGTGGCAGACACATTTGTTGACAACCTGGCGTCGATCTCAGCATGATCGGGCCATGAACGTTATTCAGCTGCACCTCACCCGCACCACCACCACCACCACGACCGCTATCGGCGGGTCGCGCGGTGGCTGTGGGGGGTTAAGCTAAACACTTCACAGATTCACCCCAAGGCCCCGCCAGCAATGGACGGGGCCTTTTTATTGCTCCGCCCGACTGGCAATCACAAGGAGCAACACCATGGCTGACGCCCTGCTGATTATCGACATGCAAACCGGCCTCTACGACGGCCCGCAGAAGCCTTTTGAGCGCGAACGTGTACTCGCCACCATCAACCAACTGATCCAGCGCGCCCGCAACGCCAACGCGCCGATCTTCGTCGCCCGCCACACCGGCCCGCAGGGTTCGCCCATCGCCGCGGGCAGCCCGCTGTGGCAGCTGTGGCACGGCCTGGACGTGGATGAATCCCGCGACAACCTGTTCAATAAAACCCGCCCCAGCTGTTTTCTGGGAACGGATCTGGCGCAGCAACTGAATGCGGCGCAGGTCAATGAACTGGTGATTGTCGGCATGAAAACCCAGTTCTGCCTCGATACGACTTGCCGAGTAGCCGTTGAGCTGGGGTATTCGGTGATATTGCCCGAGGATGGCCACACTTGTATGGACACTCCGGCACTCAGCGCGCACGCGATCATCGAGCATCACAATGCGACGTTGGCGGGGGCGTTTGTGAAACGGGTGAGGGCTATGGATATTTGGGGTTGATTGGCTAAAAAGCTGAGTTTTCTAGAGAAGAATTGTGCAGTTCGCCTTCTATGGCGTTCTGCGCGATATCCAGTTTCTCCAGGAGCTCAGCGGTTTCGTGGGCCGTCAGTGCAACGACAGGCCGGTTCCAATCGTGATTCCTGATGACATTTATCCGAAAGCCACCCGCAGCATCGAACTCCGGGTACCAACCCACATCCAGTAGGAAACCGCCGGCAAATTCAACCTGAAGCATGTCTTCTTTCAGCAGATCGACCTGCTCCGACACGGCGCCGTCCTGCAAGAGCGACAAGTCGTCGTGAGTGATCGTGCCACCGGCAAACTTGAGTGGAATCAATTTGTTAACCTCCTGAACTCCTGTTCGGAAATAGGATGACCATGGATAGCGCCACCACTCAGTTCTATTCGAACCCAGCGGCTGAGTTTTCCTTGGCACGCACCTATACAGTGTTGATGCTCCATCACTTTCCAAGGCCTCCCATTGGTGGCTGACGTCCCATTTTTATAGGCCTCTCTTTCAAGCATTTCAATAGCGATACCTGGCCTGTACTTGGCCGGACCGTGCAAGGTTCCGGCAATGACTGCCCTCCAGGAAACAGCGGTCGGAGGGTAGTGTTTGTATCCATACGGGGTCCATTGAATCTCTTCTTCGAGCGTTGCAGGAACAGGCATCCATGTCGTCTCTGCTAGAGGGAAAGTCCGCAAAGTCTGGCCCAGCAAATCCCCCCAGGACGAACGGCCAGAAAATTCAGAATGGCCTTACGAAAGAAGAAAATTTTCTATTTCAGTAAAACGCTCCGTCTTACAAATCCCGCATACTCCCCCCTCAAACCCTTCAGGAAGAGCCTTCCGATGTCCACCACTGTTCTGGTTCTGGTTGAAACCATCAACGAATACCTGCACATCATCGAAAACGATGACTTCCACGTGATTCTGGCGCCGACGCCCGCCGAGCGCGCCCAGGCCATCAAGGCCCACGGCGGGCAGATCAAGGCGGTGCTGACCCGTGGCCCACTGGGTTTGTACGCCGAAGAAATCGCCGCCCTGCCCTTGCTGGAAATCATCTGCGTGATCGGCGCCGGCTACGAACATGTGGACCTGCAAGCCGCCAGCAATCGCGGGATCGTCGTCACCAACGGCGCTGGCGTGAACGCGCCTTCAGTGGCCGACCACGCCATGGCACTGCTGCTGTCCCTGGTACGCGGCATCCCGCAGACCGACGCCGCCGTACGGCGCAACGAATGGCCCAAGGTCATGCGCCCGTCCCTGGGCGGCAAGCAGCTGGGCATTCTCGGGCTGGGTGCCGTGGGACTGGAGATCGCCAAGCGCGCGGCCCTGGGTTTCGGCATGGAAATCAGCTACCACAACCGCCAGCCCCGCGATGATGTGGACTACACCTACTGCGCAACAGCGGTGGAACTGGCACGCACCTCGGACTTCCTGATCCTCGCCACACCCGGCGGCGCCAGCACCCGCCACTTGATCGATCGCCACGCCCTCGACGCACTCGGGCCCAATGGTTATTTGGTCAACATCGGGCGCGGCAGCGTGGTCGTTACCGCCGACCTGGTGGCCGCCCTCGAGCAACGCCGCATCGGTGGCGCGGCCCTGGACGTATTCGACGACGAACCCCAGGTGCCCGACGCCCTCAAGCGCTTGAGCAACACCGTGCTCACCTCCCATGTCGCCGGCCTGTCGCCGGAAGCCGCCCACGACACCGTGCAGCGCGTGGCCGACAACCTGCTGGAATACTTTGCCGGGCGCCCGGTGCTCACGCCCGTCGCGTTACCCCCGCCCGCAAAATGACCGATCAGGCACGCTGATTATCATCCAACACGCTAACCTATTAAGCCGCCCCGACCTTGTCGCTGGGCGGTGGTGCGCATTAGATTAGGAAATAGTCCGAGGCCTTTAGAATAAGCAGAAGGGATAAGCATGGCGCTGAACGACCAATCGACCCAGATCCGAGCAGGCGAAGAACTTGATGCCAGCCTGATCGATCCCTACCTCAAGGCCCATATCCCCGGCCTGAGCGGCACGCCGACCATCAGCCAGTTCCCGGGCGGTGCGTCCAACCTGACTTACCTGCTGGAATACCCTGGCCAGGAATTCGTCCTGCGTCGCCCGCCCTTTGGCCACAAGGCCAAGTCCGCCCACGACATGGGCCGCGAATTCCGCATTCTCAACAGGCTCAAGGACGGCTTTCCGTACTGCCCCAAGGCCTATGTGCATTGCACCGACGAGTCGGTGATCGGCGCCGAGTTCTATGTGATGGAGCGCGTCAACGGCATCATCCTGCGCTCCGACCTGCCGCCCGCACTGGGCCTGGACGCGGCGAAGACCGAGGCACTGTGCAAGAGTTTTATCGACAAGTTCGTCGAACTGCACCAGGTGGACTACACCGCGTGTGGCTTGGCCGACCTGGGCAAGCCCGAAGGTTATGTGGCGCGGCAGATCAGCGGCTGGAGCGATCGCTACGAAAAAGCCCTGACCCCCGACGCCCCACGCTGGGAAGCCGTGCGCGCCTGGCTCAACGACAAGATGCCGGCCGACCACCCCACCTCCAGCATCGTACACAACGATTACCGCTTCGATAACGTGATCCTCGACCCGCACAACCCGATGCAGATCATCGGCGTGCTGGACTGGGAGCTGACCACCCTCGGCGACCCGCTGATGGACCTGGGCAACACCCTCGCCTACTGGATCGAAGCCGCCGACCCGGCACCGGTGCAACTGATGCGCCGCCAACCGAGCAACGCCCCCGGCATGCTCACCCGCCGCGAGTTCGCCGACTACTACGCCGAACGCGCGGGCCTGCAGATCGACAATTTCGACTTCTACTACACCTACGGCCTGTTCCGCCTGGCCGGCATCGTGCAGCAGATCTACTACCGCTTCTTCCATGGCCAGACCCAGGACAAACGCTTTGCGCAGTTCATCCACATGAACAAGCTGCTGGAGCAGATGAGCCTGAATGTGATTGCTAAATCAGCCCTCTAAGGAACCCCCATGTCCAAGACCAACCTGTTCGACCTCGACGGCAAGATTGCCTTTGTTTCCGGCGCGAGCCGTGGCATCGGTGAAGCCATCGCCAAGTTGCTGGCCCAGCAAGGCGCCCACGTGATTGTCTCCAGCCGCAAACTGGACGGTTGCCAGCACGTGGCCGACGCAATCATCGCCGACGGCGGCAAGGCCACGGCCATTGCCTGCCATATCGGTGAAATGGAGCAGATTGCCCAGGTGTTCGCCGGGATTCGCGAACAGTTCGGCCGCCTGGACATCCTGGTCAACAACGCGGCGACCAACCCACAGTTCTGCAACGTGCTGGACACCGATCTCGGCGCGTTCCAGAAGACCGTGGACGTGAACATTCGCGGCTACTTCTTCATGTCAGTGGAAGCCGGCAAGCTGATGCGCGAGAACGGCGGTGGCAGCATCATCAACGTGGCGTCGATCAACGGCATCTCCCCCGGCGTGTTCCAAGGCATCTATTCGGTGACCAAGGCCGCCGTGATCAACATGACCAAGGTGTTCGCCAAGGAATGCGCCGCGTTCGGCATTCGTTGCAACGCCCTGCTGCCGGGCCTGACCGACACCAAGTTCGCCTCGGCACTGGTGAAGAACGACGCCATCCTGAAAACCGCACTGGCGCAGATCCCACTCAAGCGCGTGGCTGACCCGAGCGAAATGGCGGGTGCGGTGCTGTATCTGGCCAGCGATGCGTCGAGCTACACCACCGGCGTTGCACTGAATGTGGATGGCGGGTTCCTGTCCTGAACCTGTGGGAGCTGGTCCACCGCTATCGCAGGCAAGCCAGCTCCCACCTTTGATCTCCCTCAGCAGACAGAACGCGCCCGGCGCCAAATCCGAAAGCCAGACCACCATCCCAACAACACCACCCACCCCCTGTGGGAGCTGGCTTGCCTACGATGACGGCAGCACAGCTGGCAAAGTACCTGACTGGCCCACAGATTGAGCTCTGCTCAGCTCAATCAAGCATTCGGCGGTTGCTGGCGAAAGCTCACCGCCAATCGGTTCCAGCCACTGATGCTGGACACCGCCATGGTCAGGTCCACCAGTTCTTCTTCGCTGAATTCCACACGCACGGCGGCAAAGAGCGCATCCGACACCTGGGAGGTAGGCAGCGCCGCCACCGACTCGCTCCAGGCCAATGCGGCCTTCTCCCGCGCGGTGAAAAACGGTGAATCGCGCCACACACACAGCGCAAACAAACGCCGTTCGGTCTCACCACGCTGACGTGCCGCCATCGAGTGCATGTCTGTGCAAAAGCCACAGTGGTTGAGCTGCGAGACACGGATCTTGATCAACTCCAGCAACGGCTGTTCGATCGACAGGCCAAAGGTGTTCGCCTCCAGCATCAACATGGCCTTGAGCGCTTGCGGTGAAGCCGTGTAGTAATCCAGACGGGGTTCCATGGAGTGCTTCTCTGAAATGACAGCCCAGCCTAGAACCCCCACGGCATAAGCCCTATAGCCAATCGGGCGGTTTATGCGCAGACCATTTTGCGCCCACCGCGCCAGCGCGTAGTCTTGGCGCAGACTGAAGCCTTGGGATACAACATGGAACTGCACGTGGTGATTAACGGCCGCAAGGATCTGGCCGAACAGCTGTACCAGCAACTGCGCGAAGCCATCCGCTCCGGGCGCCTGGCGGCTGGTGCGCAATTACCGCCCAGCCGCTTGCTGGCCGAACAGTTGGGGGTGTCGCGCAAGACCGTGTCCGACACCTACGCCACCCTGACCTACGAAGGCCTGCTGGTGGGCAAGACCGGCCGTGGCACCTTCGTCAACGCCCATGCGCCCCAGGCGGAACGCCAACAATCGGCCACTGACCTGGCCTGCGCCGCCAGCCTGGCACAGTGGCAAGCCCTGCCCTCGCCCATGCGCCACCCCACGCGCGATAGCACCTTGCGCTACGAATTTATCGGCGGCGCCACCAGCCGCAACCAGTTCCCCCAGGATGAATGGCGGCGCTGCACCCAGGACGCCCTGCGGCGCATCGCGCAGAACAGCGGTTTCTACAGCCAGCCCGAGGGCTTGCCAGCCTTGCGCAGCGCCATTGCCGGGCATATTGCGTTTTCGCGGGGGGTCAGATGCCGTGACAGCGACATCGTGGTCACCAACGGCGCGCAGCAGGCGCTGGACCTGATCGCCCGCGTGGTGCTGGAACCGGGCAGCATTGTGGCCATGGAAGACCCCGGCTACAGCCCGGCGCGCCAGCTGTTCGTGGCGATGGGGGCCAGCGTCGCCAGCGTGCCGGTGGACGAACAGGGTATCCAGGTCGACAGGATCCCCGACGGCACGCGCCTGATCTACGTGACGCCGTCCCACCAATTCCCCCTCGGCATGCCCATGAGCGTGCCACGCCGCGAAGCCCTGCTGGCGCGCGCCTTCGAGCTGGGGGCGATCATCATCGAAGACGACTACGACAGCGAGTTCCGCTACGAAGGCCGCCCCACCGATTCCCTGCAAAGCATGGACAACCGTGGCGTGGTGACCTACGTCGGCACCTTCTCGAAAACCCTGCTGCCCGAATTGCGCCTGGGTTACGCGGTGCTGCCACCGGCGATCCAGGGCGCCGTGCTCAAGGCCAAGCAATTGACCGACCAGCACAGCTCCACCTTGCCGCAGTGGGCGCTGGCCAAGTTCATCAGCGAAGGTTACCTGCTCAAGCACATCCGCCGCTGCCACACCGTGTATGCCGGGCGCCGCGAGCGCATCCTGCAACGGCTGGCCGGGGACTTGTCGCCCTGGTTCGAAGCGGTACCCACCGTGGCCGGGTTCCACATGGGGGCGCTGTGCAAGGTGGCGATCGATATCCCGCTGCTGATGCAGTTGGCGCGACAGGTGGAAGTCGGCTTGTACCCGTTGGACGTGTTTTTCCATGACGCGCCGGTACGCCCGGGGCTAATCATCGGCTTTGGCGCCATCGAGACCCTGGACATCGACCCGGCCCTGGACCGGGTGCGCGACATCCTGCTGCAGATTGGCTAGGGCATTTACCGCCAGATTGGTCATTGGTACTGGCACGACAAGGCTCTAGCCTGTGCACTGCCACCCGCCCCGGAGACCATCGCCATGCCTGCCTGTGCCTTCAACACTGTCCATGTCCGCGCCGCCGCCGGGCGCTCCAGGGAGTTGGGCGAGCGCCTGCAACACATCGCGCAAACCGTGCGCAGCAGCCCAGGCTGCCTGGGCTACAACGTGTGCCGCAGCCCGCTAGACCCCAACCAGTGGACCGTCAGCGGCCACTGGGCCTGCGCCGAACAACGCAACGCGCACTTCGCCCTGCCGGCCCTGCAAGGGTTCATCGACCTGACGGGTGAACGCCTGGCCAGCCGCCTGGTGTTCGACCATTAGGGCATTGGCCTCCTGCACTTCACCGGGATTGGTTATTGGTGACCCCGGCCACGCGGCGTAGGGTGAACAGGTCTCGAACCACTCGGAAACTTCGCCATGAAACGACTGCTCGCTGCCTCCCTGATGCTCGCCTCCCTCAGCGCCTTTGCCCACGAACCGGTGTACAACCAGGAATCGATCAAGGTCCTGCAAGAACACGCGCTGACCAATGTGCCCGGCAAGAAAACCATCATGCTCACCGTGGACTATGCACCAGGGCAGGCCACCGTGCCCCACAGCCACACCGGCACCGCCGTGGCCTACGTGCTGGAAGGCGAAATCACCTCGCGGGTCAATGATGAGAAGGCGATCACCTACAAGGTCGGTGAATCGTTCTATGAGCCGGCGGGGTCGCGGCATTTTGAATCGAGCAATGCCAGCCAGACCAAGCCGGCCAGGTTGCTGGTGGTGATGGTGCTGGATGATAAGGCCGAGGTGCTGACCCCGCTGCCTAAGTAACCCGTCACACCACAAAACCCTGTGGGAGCTGGCTTGCCTGCGATAGCGGTGGGTCAGCCAACCCATCTGGTACTGATACATCACTATCGCAGGCAAGCCAGCTCCCACAGGTTGAACTGTGTGTTTTCAGGGATTTAGGGTCGTTTGAACTGGCGCCGTAACTGCTCGATCCGGGGCCGGCACAGGCACCCTTCCAGATGATCGTTGACCATCCCCATCGCCTGCATCAACGCATACATCGTGGTTGGCCCCACATAGGTCCAGCCGCGCTTCTTCAGCGCTTTCGACAAGCGCACCGACGCTGGCGACGTCGGGTTGCCCGTCCAGTACGCCATATCCACCCGCGCCGGTCGCTCCGCCTCAGCCGGTTCAAACGCCCACAACCAGCGCGCCAACGACCCCATCTCATCCACCAGCTCACACGCCCTGCGTGCATTGTTGATGGTGGACACGATCTTCGCCCGATTGCGCACAATGCCCTCGTCCTGCATCAGCCGCTCGATATCAGCCTCGCCGTACTGCGCCACCCGGCGAAAATCAAAGCCCTCGAACGCCGCCCGAAACTGCTCGCGCTTGCGCAGGATGGTGATCCACGCCATGCCGGCCTGGAAGCCTTCCAGGCAAATCTTTTCGTACAGCTGAACGTCATCCGCCACCGGCACGCCCCACTCGTGGTCGTGGTAATGCGGGTATTGCGGCGCCGACGTGCGCCAGGTGCAGTAGGTCTGCCCGGTGGCGTCGGTGGTCAGTCCTGGTCTATCCATCCATCACCTCATGTGCCGAGCAGCGGATGATAAGCGAAAAATTTTCCAGCCCACCAACCGCTCAAGCATCGCCCTCATCGACCAACTGGTCAGACCGGGTCCGGTCAACCACCGAATTTTTACTTGTGATTTCAAAAAAGCCGAGCGTAGACTGGCCGCGCACTGGACTTACCGGTATGACCACAACAATTAAGCCCTGGAACCACCAGGGCACCCGAATAGAGATCCCTCCCATGCTCAGATGGTGCTCGCGTTCGATTTTCCTGCAAGTCGTGATCGGCCTGATGCTAGGCGTTGTTTGCGGCCTGGCCCTTCCCGAATTCTCCACACAACTCAAACCCCTCGGTGACGGTTTTATCAAGCTGATCAAAATGCTGATCGGCCTGATCGTGTTCTGCGTGGTGGTCAGCGGCATCTCCGGTGCCGGCGACTTGAAGAAAGTCGGGCGCATCGGCCTCAAGTCGGTGATCTACTTTGAAATCCTCACCACCGTTGCCCTGGTGATCGGCCTGGTCATGGCCTTCAGTACCGGCATCGGCACCGGCGCCAATATCCACTTGGAACAGCTGTCGTCGGCCGGCCTGAATGAACTGGCCGACAAGGGCCAGCATATTCGCGGCACCAGCCAGTTCCTGATGGACCTGATCCCCAACTCGGTGATCGGCGCCTTCGCCGAGAACAACGTGCTGCAAGTGCTGCTGTTCTCGGTGCTGTTCGGCAGCGCGCTGAACCTGGTGGGCGAAGCAGCGTCGGGCATCTCGCGCCTGATAAACGAGCTGAGCCATGTGATCTTTCGCATCATGGGCATGATCGTGCGCCTGGCGCCGATTGGTGTGTTTGGGGCGATTGCCTTCACCACCAGTACCTACGGCCTGGACTCGCTGCAACACCTGGGCAGCCTGGTAGGCCTGTTCTACCTGACCTGCTTCGCCTTCGTCGGGCTGATCCTCGGCCTGGTGATGCGCCTGTCGGGCCTGCGCATGCTGCCGCTGCTCAAGTACCTGCGCGAAGAACTGCTGATCGTGATGGGCACCGCCTCCTCCGACGCCGTGCTGCCACAGATCATGCGTAAACTGGAGCACCTGGGTATCGGCAGCTCCACCGTCGGCCTGGTGATTCCAACGGGGTATTCGTTCAACCTCGACGGTTTCTCGATCTACCTGACCCTGGCCATCGTGTTTATCGCCAACGCCACCGGCACGCCGCTGTCGATGACCGATCTGATGACCATCCTGCTGGTGTCGCTGATTACCTCCAAAGGTGCCCACGGCATTCCGGGTTCGGCGCTGGTGATCCTGGCGGCGACCCTCACGGCCATCCCGGCGATTCCCGTGGTGGGCCTGGTGCTGGTGCTGGCGGTGGATTGGTTCATGGGCATTGGCCGCGCACTGACCAACCTGATCGGCAACTGCGTCGCCACCGTGGCGATTGCCCGTTGGGAGAAAGACATCGACCTGCAGCGTGCCAACAAGGTGCTGGACGGGCAGCAAGGGTATGCCTTTCAGGCCAAGAAACCGGTGTTGCCGGCGCACCAGGAGTTCTGACCCATCTCATGAGCGACGCAGGTCCAATGTGGGAGCGGGCTTGCTCGCGAATGCGGTGGTTCAGCCTGCAAATGTGGTGACTGA
>NZ_JANLGL010000173.1:0-11606 GCF_024655625.1 Pseudomonas sp. 18.1.10 | reverse complement strand
GCGCAGTGTCAGTCACTGAAAATATTGACTGATATACCGCTTTCGCGAGCAAGCCCGCTCCCACATTTAATCGAGTTTCAGCTTAACCCCAGTTCTTTCCAGATTCGCATCACCTGGCGCCGTTCGTCGGCGAACTGATCCCCGGCCACCGTGCCGGCCTCGTTCTGCAAGGCCTGGCGGTGCGCGGCGGAACGGTAGGCCTTATACACCTCGCGCAGCAGATGGGCATCGGCAGCGGGCATCAAGCCCACCTGCTCCAGGCCTTCCAGAATGCGGATATTGTCGGTGTAGCGCAGCAACGATGGATGTTGCGCAGACCACGCCAAAGCCGCGTATTGCACCATAAATTCAATATCGACGATACCTCCGGCGTCCTGCTTGAGGTCGAACAGCGCCGTGGCTTCGAAGGCATTCGCGCCGGTGCCGGCCGTGGTGCCTTTGGTGCCGAGGTTGTCACGCATCTTCGCGCGCATCTCGCTGACCTCCTGGCGCAGCGTGGCCAGGTCGCGCTCACGCCCCAGTACCTTGGCCCGCACTTGCTCGAACGCATGGCCCACATCCTGGCTGCCCACCAGCACCCGCGCGCGGATCAGGGCCTGATGCTCCCAGGTCCAGGCTTCGTTTTCCTGATAGCGCTCGAAGGCCCCCAGCGAGCTGACCAACAGCCCCGATGCGCCGGAAGGTCGCAGGCGCATGTCCACCTCATAGAGCTGCCCGGAGTTGGTCTGGGTGGTCAGCAGGTGAATGATGCGCTGGCCCAGGCGCGTGAAGAACTGCGCGCCATCGATGGGCTTGGCGCCGTCGGTCTCGGCCTGCGGGTCGCCGTCGTGGATAAACACCAGGTCCAGGTCCGAACCATGCCCCAGTTCGATGCCGCCGACTTTGCCATAACCGACAATGATGAACCCAGGATCGCACAGGGTGCCGTCCACGCGCTGCGGCGAGCCATGACGCGCCACGGTCTGGCGCCAGGCCAGGGCCAGCACTTGTTCGAGGATGGCTTCGGCGAGCCAGGTCAGGTAGTCGCTGACTTTCATCAACGGCAGGCTGCCGGCGATTTCCGAGGCGGCGACGCGCAGGCGGTGGGCCAGCTTGAAGTGGCGCAGGGCCTCCATCTGCTGTTCAAGGTCGTCCTCGGGAATGCGCGTGAGGCGCTCGCGCAGTTCGGCGGCGAGCTCCGGCGCCAGGGGCGGCTTGAACAGGCGGCCTTCGTTGAGCAATTCGTCGAGCAGCAGCGGGAAGCGGGTGATTTGCTCGGCGATCCACGGGCTGGCGGCGCACAGGGTCAACAGGCGACGCAGCGCGTCGGGGTTTTCCGTGAGCAGCACCAGATAAGCGGAACGCCGCGCGACGGCCTCCACTAGCGGCAATACGCGCTCCAGCACCAGGTCGGGGTTGGCGTGTTCGACCGCCTGCGCCAACAGGCGCGGAATAAACGCGTCCAATCGCTCGCGACCGAGGCGCTGCATGGCACGCAATTGCGGGCTGTTGCGCAGCCCTGCGAGGGCTTTGAGCGCTTTGGCCGCATCGCTGAAACCGCCTTCGGCCAACTGCCGACAGGCGGCTTCTTCATTTTGGGATTCTTCCCACAGCGGCAACCACTCGCCGCCCACAACCAATTCGCTTTCTTCGCCCTCTTCTTCATCCGGGTCGGCAATGACCTGGCGGAAGTGCCAATCCACCCGGCCACGCCAGTACATCAAGCGCTCATGGAACGCAGCCCAGTCATCAAAGCCCAGCATAAAGGCAATGCGCGCCTGGTCTTCCGGGGTGTCCGGGAGCATTTGCGTCTGGCGGTCGGCAATCGCCTGGATCGCATGTTCGGTGTAACGCAGGAATTCGTAGCCATTGCGCAACTCGGCGATCACCGCCGGCGGCAAGTAACCCTGCCCTTCCAGGGTGCCGAGCACCTTGAGCAGCGGACGTTGTTGCAGGCTGAGATCGCGGCCGCCGTGGATCAGCTGGAAGGCCTGGGCAATGAATTCCACCTCGCGGATGCCGCCCGAGCCCAGCTTGATATTGTCGGCCATGCCTTTGCGCCGCACTTCCTGCTGGATCAGCTGCTTCATGGTGCGCAGCGCTTCGATGGCGGAGAAGTCCAGGTAACGGCGGTAGACAAACGGGCGCAGCATGTCGAGCAGTTGCGCACCGGCGACCTGGTCACCCGCGACCACCCGCGCCTTAATCATGGCGTAGCGCTCCCAGTCGCGGCCCTGGTCCTGGTAGTACTGCTCCAGCGCGTTGAAGCTGAGCACCAGCGAGCCGGAGGAACCATAAGGTCGCAGGCGCATATCGACACGGAACACAAACCCGTCGACGGTCATCGGGTCGAGGGCCTTGATCAGCTTTTGACCAAGACGGATAAAGAACTCCTGGTTATCCAGCGCGCGCTTCACACCCACGGTTTCGCCACCTTCGGGGTAGGCGAAGATCAGGTCGATATCCGACGACAGGTTCAGCTCCACCGCGCCGAGCTTGCCCATGCCGAGGATGACCATTTGTTGCGGCTCGCCGCTGCGCCGGCCGGTGGGCGTGCCGAACTGGGCGCAATGGCGTTGGTACAACCATTGATAGGCCTGGTCGATGCTGGCGTCGGCCATGTCGGACAGGTCGCGGCAGGTTTGCACCAGGTCGGCCTGGCGGGTCAGGTCGCGCCAGATGATGCGCACTTGCTGGCGGGTGCGCTGGCGGCGCAGCACGCGGCCCAGTTCATCTTCTGTTTCGACCTGTTGCACAGCGCCAGCCATCTGCCCGCACAGCTCGCCGGGGGCGAAACCCCGGTCCAGCTCGCCCCAGGCCACCAGCTCCAGCAACATCAAGGGGTCACGAACACTCTGTTCAATCACGAAATCACTGGCCGCACACACGCGGGCGAAGTCGGCCCACCGTTGCGGCGACCACGCAGAAAGGCCATGATCGTCGCCCAGCGTGGCTACGGCGTCACGAAATGACTGCTCGGCACGGCTGGCGTAAGGCAAGAGGATGGCCGGTAGTTTGGCCAGCGTTGGAAGGCTCATGGTCTATCCTTGATCGGCGCGTATTTGGCTTGTTGTGATGACTGCAAGAACCCAGCGCGGCGATGGACTGTCGAACAAAGGTTATAAATAGCTGAAAATTCATATTTCTTGGCAGGCAACATTAAACTTCTACCTTTTCTTGTCTGCAAAAGATCAACATTAACGATTATGCTCACCAGCCAGACCGAGCCATACGCTCAGTCTTGTGTAGTTTTACTACTCGTATATACATTCGAAAGGCTGAAATGGCCGACGATTTGTAGTAAAACTACAGGACGCCGAAGCAACCTTCGGCCATCCAAGAATTTATGTCGTCTGCCCACAAGGCCAGTCGCAAACTTCAGGCAACCGATTCTGGTAGCCTTTCCGCCCTGGAGCAAGCCATGCAAGACCTCGATCCCGTCGAAACCCAGGAATGGCTGGACGCCCTGGAATCGGTTCTCGACAAAGAAGGCGAAGACCGTGCTCACTACCTGATGACCCGTATGGGCGAACTCGCAACCCGCAGCGGTTCGCAGTTGCCGTACGCCATCACCACGCCATACCGCAACACCATCCCCGTTACCCACGAAGCACGCATGCCTGGCGACCTGTTCATGGAACGCCGCATTCGCTCGCTGGTACGTTGGAACGCCATGGCGATGGTAATGCGCACGAATCTGAAAGATTCGGACCTGGGCGGTCACATCTCCAGCTTCGCTTCCAGCGCAACCCTGTATGACATCGGCTTCAACTACTTCTTCCAGGCCCCGACCGACGAACACGGCGGCGACCTGATCTACTTCCAGGGCCACACCTCGCCAGGCGTCTACGCCCGCGCGTTCATGGAAGGTCGCATCACCGAAGACCAGATGAACAACTTCCGCCAGGAAGTGGACGGTGGCGGCCTGTCGTCGTACCCACACCCTTGGCTGATGCCTGATTTCTGGCAGTTCCCGACTGTATCCATGGGCTTGGGCCCGATCCAGGCGATCTACCAGGCACGTTTCATGAAGTACCTGGAAGCCCGTGGCTTCATCCCTGAAGGCAAGCAGAAAGTCTGGTGCTTCCTGGGCGACGGCGAGTGTGACGAGCCGGAATCCCTGGGCGCCATCTCCCTGGCTGGCCGCGAGAAGCTGGACAACCTGATCTTCGTCATCAACTGCAACCTGCAGCGCCTCGACGGCCCGGTTCGCGGCAACGGCAAGATCATCCAGGAACTCGAAGGCGTGTTCCGTGGTGCTCAGTGGAACGTGACCAAAGTCATCTGGGGCCGTTTCTGGGACCCACTGCTGGCCAAGGACGTCGACGGTATCCTGCAACGTCGCATGGACGAAGTCATCGACGGCGAGTACCAGAACTACAAAGCCAAAGACGGCGCGTTCGTGCGTGAACACTTCTTCAACACGCCAGAACTCAAGGCGATGGTTGCAGACCTGTCCGACGACGAGATCTGGAAGCTCAACCGTGGCGGCCACGACCCGTACAAGGTCTACGCGGCGTACCACGAAGCGGTGAACCACAAAGAACAACCGACCGTTATCCTGGCCAAGACCATCAAGGGTTATGGCACCGGTGCCGGCGAAGCGAAGAACACTGCGCACAACACCAAGAAAGTGGATGTTGAAAGCCTGAAGTTGTTCCGCGACCGCTTCGACATCCCGGTCAAGGACGAAGAGCTGGAGAACCTGCCGTTCTTCAAGCCAGAGCCAAACAGCGCCGAAGCCCGTTACCTGGCCGAGCGTCGCACTGCACTGGGCGGTTTTGTGCCACAGCGCCGTGCCAACAGCTTCAGCGTGCCGACCCCGGACTTGAGCACCCTCAAGGCCATCCTGGACGGCTCGGGCGACCGTGAAATCTCCACCACCATGGCCTTCGTGCGTATCTTGGCGCAGCTGGTCAAGGACAAGGACATCGGCCCGCGCATCGTCCCGATCATCCCGGACGAAGCCCGTACCTTCGGTATGGAAGGCATGTTCCGTCAGTTGGGCATCTACTCCTCCGTCGGCCAGCTCTACGAGCCAGTCGATAAAGACCAGGTGATGTTCTACAAGGAAGACAAGAAGGGCCAGATCCTCGAAGAAGGCATCAACGAAGCGGGCGCCATGAGCTCCTTCATCGCTGCCGGTACTTCGTACTCCAGCCACAACCAGCCGATGCTGCCGTTCTACATCTTCTACTCGATGTTCGGCTTCCAGCGTATTGGCGACCTGGCGTGGGCAGCAGGCGACAGCCGTACCCGTGGTTTCCTGATCGGCGGTACCGCCGGCCGGACCACCCTGAACGGCGAAGGCCTGCAACACGAAGACGGTCACAGCCACATCCTGGCTGCCACCATCCCGAACTGCCGCACCTTTGATCCAACCTACGGCTATGAGCTGGCGGTGATCATCCAGGACGGCATGAAGAAGATGACCGAAGAGCAACAGGACGTTTTCTACTACATCACCGTGATGAACGAGTCCTACCAGCAGCCTGCCATGCCGGCTGGCGTGGAAGAAGGCATCATCAAGGGCATGTACCTGCTCGAAGAAGACACCAAGGAAGCAGCGCACCACGTACAGCTGATGGGCTCCGGCACCATCCTGCGCGAAGTGCGTGAAGCGGCGAAGATCCTGCGTGAAGAGTTCAACGTCGGTGCCGACGTGTGGAGCGTCACCAGCTTCAACGAACTGCGTCGCGACGGCCTGGCCGTAGAGCGCAGCAACCGCCTCAAGCCTGGTCAAAAACCAGCGAAGAGCTACGTCGAAGAGTGCCTGGCCGGCCGTAAGGGTCCAGTCATTGCCTCTACCGACTACATGAAGCTGTTCGCCGAACAAATTCGCCAGTGGGTCCCGTCCAAGGAATTCAAAGTCCTGGGCACCGACGGTTTCGGCCGCAGTGACAGCCGCAAGAAGCTGCGTCACTTCTTCGAAGTCGACCGTCACTTCGTGGTGTTGGCAGCCCTGGAAGCCTTGGCTGACCGTGGTGAGATCGAACCTAAGGTGGTAGCAGACGCTATCGTCAAGTTCGGGATCAACCCGGAAAAACGCAACCCACTGGACTGCTGAGGAGACTTTTTGTGAGCGAACTCATTCGCGTACCTGACATCGGCAGCGGTGAAGGTGAAGTAATCGAGCTGTTTGTGAAGGTCGGCGACACCGTCGAAGCCGACCAGAGCATCCTGACCCTGGAATCGGACAAGGCGAGCATGGAAATCCCTGCCCCCAAGGCCGGCGTGGTCAAGAGCCTGAAAGTGAAGCTGGGCGACCGCCTGAAAGAAGGCGACGAACTGCTGGAACTGGAAATCGAAGGTGCCGCTGATGCGGCCCCGGCACCTGCGGCCGCTCCGGCTGCCGCTGCTGCACCGGCGCCAGCCGAGAAGCCAGCCGAGGCCCCTGCGGCCCCGGCTGCTGCTCCGGCCGCTGCTTCTGTCCAGGACATCCACGTGCCGGACATCGGTTCGTCGGGCAAGGCCAAGATCATCGAGCTGCTGGTTAAAGTCGGCGACACCGTCGAAGCTGACCAGTCGCTGATTACCCTGGAGTCCGACAAGGCCTCCATGGAAATCCCTTCGCCGGCTGCCGGCGTGGTGGAAAGCATCGCGGTCAAGCTGGAAGACGAAGTCGGCACTGGCGATTTCATCCTCAAGTTGAAAGTACAAGGCGCTGCGCCTGCGGCTGCTCCAGCTCCGGCTGCTGCTCCGGCTGCCAAGGCTGAGGCTGCACCTGCCGCTGCTCCGGCGCCTGCTGCAAAAGCTGAGGCCGCTCCGGCTCCAGTGGCTGCCGCACCTGCGCCAAGCGGTGCCAAGGTTCACGCCGGCCCTGCCGTGCGTCAGCTGGCTCGCGAGTTTGGCGTAGAGCTCAACGCTGTGTCGGCCACCGGCCCACACGGTCGTGTGCTGAAAGAAGACGTGCAGGTCTACGTCAAAGCTATGATGCAGAAAGCCAAGGAAGCTCCGGCTGCCGGCGCTGCTACCGGCGGCGCAGGCATTCCACCGATTCCGGTCGTGGACTTCAGCCGCTTCGGCGAGACCGAAGAAGTGCCGATGACCCGCCTGATGCAAATCGGCGCGTCGAGCCTGCACCGCAGCTGGCTGAACATTCCGCACGTGACCCAGTTCGACCAGGCTGACATCACCGACCTCGAAGCTTTCCGCGTTGCGCAGAAAGCCGTGGCCGAGAAGGCCGGCGTCAAACTGACCGTGCTGCCACTGCTGCTCAAAGCCTGCGCACACCTGCTCAAGGAACTGCCGGACTTCAACAGTTCGCTGGCACCAAGCGGCAAGGCGATTATTCGCAAGAAGTACGTGAACGTCGGCTTCGCGGTAGACACCCCTGACGGCCTGCTGGTACCGGTCATCAAGAACGTCGATCAGAAGAGCCTGCTGCAACTGGCTGCCGAAGCGGCTGCACTGGCTGCCAAGGCTCGCGACAAAAAGCTGACCGCAGACGACATGCAGGGCGCGTGCTTCACCATCTCCAGCCTCGGGCACATTGGCGGCACTGGCTTCACGCCAATCGTCAACGCGCCGGAAGTGGCGATCCTGGGTGTGTCCAAGGCCACTATCCAGCCTGTGTGGGACGGTAAAGCGTTCCAGCCGAAGCTGATGCTGCCGCTGTCGTTGTCCTACGATCACCGTGTAATCAACGGCGCCGCTGCTGCACGCTTCACGCAGCGCCTGAGCCAGTTGCTGAACGACATCCGCACCATTCTGCTGTAAGCCTCAACGGGCCTCCCTTTCATCGGGGAGGCCCGGTTGCACCGATTTCCGAGCGCCACACGCTCGTACCTCAACCCCGCCACTTGGCGGGGCTTTTTTTGCCTGTTTTTCCGATGATAATTGGACAGGCAAAACAGGTTTGTACACCTTCCATCACCGCCATTTCAGAAATCCCTCGCGCGGCCGATAACCCCCTTATAGCACTTAGCCTTCATCCTCTCTTGTCAGTGCGTGCTGCATGATGCAACCTTGCCGCAGGCGACAGAAAAGAGGGCGTGAGCCCAGCGCCGTGCGCATTTTCCCAAGCGAGTTTCCCCCATGAAAAGCCAACCCGATGTCGCCCGTATGGCGGCCGAGGTAGTGACGCAATTACCGGTGCCTTCGCGCCTCGGTATGCTGCGTTTCGAGCGGCTGAATGAGGCAAGCTGGGCCCTGCTCTACCTCGACCCCAATTGTGAACGTCAATTCGGCCTGCCGGCGGTCGAGTTGTGCGCCCTGCTCGGCACCCCCTACGCCAGCCTGATGGAGCCCCAGGCGCGCTATCAGCTGCATGATGCGATCCAGCAACAACTGAGCCACAGCCCCCACTACCTGGTGCGCTACACCCTGCACACCAGCGACGGCCCGCTGAGCCTGCTGGAAATGGGCGAAGCCTACAAACAACACAATCGCCACCTGCTGCGCGGCTACCTGATGGTGGTCGACGGCCTGTTCAGTGAAATCCCGACGACCGCCCCGACGGCCGACCTGGAAAGTCAGAACAGCCGCCTGCAGATCGCCCTGGAGCTCAACCAGCGCGCACAGCAAGAACAACTGCAGCACCTGGAACGCGTGCGCGCCCAACAGGAGCTGATCCTGCTGCTGGCCCGCCAGCGCTACACCGCGAACAATTCACTCCAGGAAGCGGCCGAGCTGATAACCCGCAGCGCCTGTGAAATCTACCAGGTCGACAGCGCGCGCATCTGGCACCTCGAAGACCAGCGCCTGGTGCCGATTGCCGCCTACCTGCGCGCCGACCAGCAGCACTACCTGCCCGAGCCCATCGATGCCAGCGGCTTCCCGGATTACCTGGAAGCCCTGCACAGCAGCCGCGCGATCGACGCCACCAACGCCCTGCGCGACCCGCGCACCCGCGAGCTGGCCGAAGAGCTGCGCGCCAAAGACATCCAGGCCCTGCTCGACGCCAGCATCCGCGTGGATGGCCAAGTGGTCGGCGTGCTCTGCCTGGAGCAAGGCCGCAGCCCGCGTATCTGGCAGGCCGACGAGATTGCCTTTGCCGGCGAGCTGGCGGACCAGTTCGCGCAAGTCATCAACAACCACAACCGCCGCACCGCCACCAGCGCCCTGCACCTGTTCCAGCGTGCGGTGGAGCAAAGCGCCAACGCCTTTCTGCTGGTCAACTGCAACGGCGTGGTCGAGTACGTCAACCCAAGCTTTACCGCGATCACCCAGTACAGCGCCGAAGAAGTCCACGGCCACCGCCTGGCACAACTGCCGGCGCTGGAGAACCTCAGCGAGCTGCTGTTCGACGCACCCTCCAGCCTGGCCAAGAGCAACAGCTGGCAGGGCGAATTCAAGAGCCGGCGCAAAAACCTCGAACCCTACTGGGGCCAGCTGTCGATCTCCAAGGTGTACGGCGACAACCGTGAGCTGACGCACTACATCGGCATCTACGAAGACATCACCCAGACCAAGCTGGCCCAGCAGCGCATCGAACGCCTGGCCTACACCGACAACCTGACGAACCTGGGCAACCGCCCGGCGTTTATCCGCAATCTCGACGAACGGTTTGCCCGCGACAGCGACAGCCCGATCAGCCTGCTGCTGGTGGACATCGACAACTTCAAGCGCATCAACGACAGCCTCGGCCACCAGACCGGCGACAAACTGCTAATCAGCCTGGCCCGGCGCCTGCGCAACAGCTTGAGCGCCGGCGGCAGCCTGGCGCGGTTTGCCAGTAACGAATTCGCCGTGCTGCTCGACGACACCGACCTGGAAACCGGCCAGCAAGTCGCCAGCCAGCTGTTGGCGACCCTCGACAAGCCGATGTTCGTCGACAACCAGTTAATCAGCGTCACCGGCTCCGTGGGCCTGGCCTGCGCGCCCTTGCACGGCCGCGACCCGCAGACTCTGATGCGTAACGCCGGCCTGGCCCTGCACAAGGCCAAGGCCAACGGCAAGCACCAGGTGCAAGTGTTCACCGAAGCGCTCAACGCCGAAGCCAGCTACAAGCTGTTCGTCGAGAACAACCTGCGCCGCGCCCTGACCCAAAACGAGCTGGACGTGTTCTACCAGCCCAAGCTGTGCCTGCGCAGCGGCCGCTTGCTGGGCATGGAAGCGCTGCTGCGCTGGAACCACCCGGAAAAAGGCATGATCCGCCCCGACCAGTTCATCAGCGTGGCGGAAGAGACAGGCTTGATAATCCCCATCGGCAAATGGATCGCGCGCCAGGCCTGCCGCATGAGCAAGCAACTGAGCGCCGCCGGCATGGGCAACCTGCAGGTGGCGATCAACCTGTCGCCCAAGCAGTTCTCCGACCCGGACCTGGTGGCCTCGATTGCCACCATCCTCAAGGAAGAAGACCTGCCGGCCAACCTGCTGGAGCTGGAGCTGACCGAAGGCCTGCTGCTGGAAGCCACCGAGGACACGCGCCTGCAACTGGACCAGCTGAAAAGCTTTGGCCTGACCCTGGCCATGGACGATTTCGGCACCGGTTACTCGTCGCTGAGCTACCTGAAAAAATTCCCGATCGACATCATCAAGATCGATCGCAGCTTTATCCACGAAATCCCGGACAACCAGGACGACATGGAAATCACCTCGGCCGTGATCGCCATGGCCCACAACCTCAAGCTCAAGGTCGTGGCCGAAGGCATCGAGACCGCTGAACAGCTGGCGTTCCTGCGCCGGCACCGTTGCGACGTCGGCCAGGGCTACCTGTTCGACCGACCAATCCCCGGCGCTGAGCTGTTTGCTATGCTCAAGCGCTATCCACGCGGGCCAATCGCCTGACAGCGTGGTAACTCTCGGGCAGACTGGCTGTCTGAATCTTTACCGCTAACTCAACCTGACGAGAGGACTGATTATGGTCTTGCGCTCGGAAATTCTGGTGAATAAAAACGTGCTTCCTACTGCAGAACAAGCTTTGCCTGGCCGCGAAACCCCAATGACGCTGCCTGAAACCCACTTCGTCAACGGCAACCCGTTGCTGGGGCCGTTCCTGGATGACGTCGGTTTTGCGATCTTCGGCCTGGGTTGCTTCTGGGGCGCCGAGCGCAAGTTCTGGCAGCGCGATGGCGTGGTCAGCAGCGTGGTCGGCTACGCCGGCGGCTTCACGCCGAACCCGACCTACGAAGAAGTCTGCTCGGGCCTGACCGGCCACAGCGAAGTGGTGCTGGTGGTGTATGACCAGGCCAAAGTGAAATACGAAGACCTGCTGAAGATGTTCTGGGAACTGCACAACCCGACCCAGGGCATGCGCCAGGGCAACGACATCGGCAGCCAGTACCGCTCGGTGATCTATGCGACCACGCCGGAGCAATTGGACGCGGCGAAAGCCAGCGCCCAGGCGTATCAGCAAGAGCTGACCAAGGCCGGGCTGGGTGAGATCACCACGGAAATCGACGAAGCGCCGACGGTGTACTTTGCCGAGGCGTATCACCAGCAGTACCTGGCGAAGAATCCGCAGGGTTATTGCGGGATTGGTGGCACGGGCGTGACCTGCCCGATCTGAGGCTTACGCAGTTCAAATGTGGTGCGGGCTTTTGTGGGAGCGGGCTTGCTCGCGAAAGCGGTGTATCAGTCAACTGACTCAGTGACTGACACTCCGTATTCGCGGGCAAGCCCGCTCCCCCATTTGGAATGCATTCCCCTGTGGGAGCGGGCTTGCCCGCGATGAGGCCAGTAAA
>NZ_JANLGL010000172.1:0-11682 GCF_024655625.1 Pseudomonas sp. 18.1.10 | reverse complement strand
GTTTCGACTGCGCCGGAAGTGGGGCGAATTATAGACATCTGAAATCTGCCGTCAATGCCTTTCTTCATATTTCTGTCATATAAGTCAGAAACACCCCAAAACCGCGAAAGCCGGCCCCGAGGGGCCGGCTTTCAGCCGACATTACAGGCTCGGGAAAGCAAACTGCGACGCTTCATGGCTGGCTCGCTGCGGCCAACGCTGGGTAATCGCCTTGCGACGGGTATAGAAACGCACACCATCCGGCCCATACGCATGCAAGTCGCCAAACAGCGAACGCTTCCAACCACCAAAGCTGTGATACGCCACCGGCACCGGCAAAGGAACGTTAACCCCCACCATCCCCACTTCAATCTCGTCACAGAACAGACGCGCCGCTTCCCCGTCACGTGTAAAGATGCAGGTGCCATTGCCATATTCATGATCGTTGATCAGTTGCATCGCCGCTTCCAGGCTATCCACCCGAACCACGCACAGTACTGGCCCAAAGATCTCTTCTTTATAGATACGCATCTCAGGCGTCACATGGTCAAACAAGCTACCACCCAGGAAGAAACCCTCTTCGTGACCGGCGACACTCAGACCACGGCCATCAACCACCAGCTTCGCACCCGCAGACACACCGTCCTCTATATAGCCACTGACCTTGTCCCGCGCCTGCCCCGTCACCAGCGGCCCCATATCCAGGCCGCACGACGTACCCGCGCCGATCTTCAGCGCCTTAACCTGCGGCACCAGCTTGGCGATTAACGCATCGGCCACCTGGTCGCCCACACACACGGCCACCGAGATCGCCATGCAACGCTCACCGCACGAGCCGTACGCCGCGCCCATCAAGGCACTGACTGCGTTATCCAGATCGGCATCCGGCATCAGCACCGCATGGTTCTTCGCTCCGCCCAGCGCCTGCACGCGTTTGCCGCGCTTGGTCGCTTCGGAATAGATGTACTCGGCAATCGGCGTCGAGCCCACAAAACTCAGCGCCTTCACTTCCGGCGCCTCGATCAGCGCATCCACCGCGCCTTTATCACCATGCACCACGCTCAGCACACCTTTAGGCAGGCCGGCTTCCTGCAACAGTTGCGCAATCAGCAGCGTCGAACTGGGATCGCGCTCCGAAGGCTTCAGGATGAAACAGTTACCGCACACGATCGCCAGCGGGTACATCCACAGGGGCACCATCGCTGGGAAGTTGAACGGCGTAATACCGGCCACCACGCCCAACGGCTGGAAGTCCGACCACGCATCAATGTTCGGTCCTACGTTACGGCTGTATTCGCCCTTCAGAATCTCCGGCGCCGAGCACGCATACTCGACGTTCTCGATCCCACGCTTCAATTCACCCGCCGCGTCTTCCAGCGTCTTGCCATGCTCTTCGCTGATTAACTGCGAGATACGCGCTTCGTTCTGCTCCAGCAATTGCTTGAAGCGGAACATCACCTGGGCACGCTTGGCCGGCGGCGTATTGCGCCAAGCCGGGAATGCGGCCTTGGCCGAGTCGATCGCCTGTTGAATGGTTTCACGACTGGCCAATGGCACCTGGTGGATCACCTGGCCAGTGGACGGGTTATACACGTCGGCACTACGGCCGCTGTCATTGACCAACTCACCGTTGATCAAGTGCTGGATAAGGCTCATGCGGGGCTCCTGGAAAATTGTTCTATATAGAAGGAGAAATCAGTCGATCGTGTTCAGCACTTCGCCGACCGCATCGAACAAGCGATCCAGGTCCTGCGGCTTGCTGTTGAAGGTTGGCCCGAACTGCAGGGTGTCACCGCCAAAACGCACGTAGAAACCGGCTTTCCACAAGGCCATGCCGGCCTCGAATGGCCGCACGATGGCATCACCGTCACGCGGGGCAATCTGGATCGCGCCGGCCAGGCCGTAGTTACGGATGTCGATCACGTTCTTGCTGCCCTTCAACCCGTGCAGCGCATTCTCAAAGTGCGGCGCGACTTCGGCTACGCTCTGCACCAGGTTTTCCTTCTGCAGCAGGTCCAACGCCGCCAGGCCGGCAGCGCAGGCCACCGGGTGAGCCGAGTAGGTGTAGCCGTGTGGGAATTCCACCGCATACTCCGGCGTCGCTTGGTTCATGAACGTCTGATAAATCTCGCTACTGGCAATCACCGCGCCCATCGGGATCGCGCCGTTGGTGACTTGCTTGGCAATGCACATCAGGTCCGGCGTCACGCCGAAGCTGTCGGCGCCAAACATCGAGCCGGTGCGGCCGAAACCGGTAATCACTTCATCGAACACCAGCAGGATGTTGTGTTGGTCGCAGATCTCACGCAGACGCTTGAGATAACCCTGTGGCGGCACCAGCACACCCGCGGAACCTGCCATCGGCTCGACGAACACCGCGGCGATGTTCGACGCATCGTGCAACTCGATCAGCTTGAGCAACTCATCGGCCAGCGCAATGCCACCCAGCTCCGGCATGCCACGGGAGAAGGCATTGCTCGCCAGCAAGGTGTGCGGCAGATGGTCAACATCCATCATCGCCTGACCAAAAATCTTACGGTTGCCGTTCACACCGCCCAAGCTGGTACCGGCGATGTTCACGCCGTGATAACCACGTGCACGGCCGATCATCTTGGTCTTGGTCGCCTGGCCCTTCAGGCGCCAGTACCCACGCACCATCTTCACCGCGGTATCCGCGCACTCGGAGCCGGAGTCAGTGAAGAACACGTGGTTCAGGTTGCCCGGGGTCAGGTCGGTAATCTTTTCTGCCAGCTGGAAGGACAACGGATGACCGTATTGGAAGCCCGGCGAGTAGTCCAAGGTGCCCAGTTGCTTGGCCACCGCTTCCTGGATTTCCTTGCGCGTATGCCCGGCGCCGCAGGTCCACAGGCCTGACAACGAGTCGTAGACCTTGCGCCCCTTGTCATCGATCAACCAGCTACCTTCCGCACCCACGATCAAGCGCGGATCACGCTGGAAGTTACGGTTGGCGGTGTACGGCATCCAGTGCGCGTCCAGCTTCAATTGGCTGGCCAGGGACGATGGGGCGTTTTCGGGCATGTTCATCAGCAAAACCTCGCAGGGCAAAAGGCAGCGTCGGGATTGAAAAGCGTTGTTGCAGCTAAATTGCCACGGCGATAAAGTCGGTGAAATTCAACTCTTCTAACCTTCAGTCAGGGCTTCACTAAACTATGAGCAGCCGTCGCCCCGATCCCCTGGCCCAAGTCAGCGACTTCGATATCCGCCTGTTGCGCATCTTTCGCAGCGTGGTGGAATGCGGCGGCTTCTCGGCGGCAGAGACCGTGCTCGGCATCGGCCGCTCCGCCATCAGCCAGCAAATGAGCGACCTTGAGCAACGCCTCGGATTAAGACTGTGCCAACGCGGCCGCGCCGGTTTCTCCCTGACCGAAGAAGGCCGCGAGGTCTACCAATCGGCGCTGCAACTCTTAAGCGCCCTGGAAAGTTTCCGCACCGAGGTCAACGGCCTGCACCAGCATCTGCGCGGCGAGTTAATCATCGGCCTCACCGACAACCTCGTCACCCTGCCCCATATGCGCATCACCCACGCCCTGGCGCAGTTGAAGGAACGCGGCCCGGACGTGCAGATCCAGATCCGCATGATCGCCCCCAACGAAGTCGAGCAGGGCGTACTCGACGGCCGCCTGCACGTCGGCGTGGTGCCCCAGGCCAGTGCCCTGTCCGGGCTCGAATACCAGCCGCTATACAGCGAACGCTCGCTGCTCTATTGCGCCGTCGGCCACCCACTGTTCTACGCGGACAACAAACAACTGGACGACGCCCGCATCGACAGCCAGGACGCCATCGCCCCCACCTTCCGCCTGCCCGCCGATATCCAGGCCCACTACCAGGCACTCAACTGCACCGCCAGCGCCTCGGACCGCGAAGGCATGGCTTTCCTGATCCTCACCGGCCGCTACATCGGCTACCTGCCCGATCACTACGCCAGCCTGTGGGTGCAACAAGGCCGACTGCGCGCGCTGAAACCGGCTACACGTTTTTACGATTTAAGCCTGGCATCGGTCACGCGCAAAGGCCGCCGCCCTCATTTGGTGCTGGAAAGCTTCCTGGAAAGCCTGGCGGCCACGCGTTAACTCGGGCACAAATGAAAAGCTGAGCAGTTGGACAGTTTTTTGCAAGAACCAGAGGACATAGACCCTGAGCTTGCCCGCCATGCCACCAGAATCCTCCAGCAGCGACCTGATCTACGGCCTCAACGACCGCCCAAAACCCGCACCGGCCTTCCTTGCCGCACTGCAACATGTGCTGGCCGCGTTCGTCGGCATCATTACCCCGCCGCTCATCATCGGCTCCACCCTGGGCCTGACCGCGCATTTGCCCTACCTGATTAGCATGGCGTTGATGGTCTCCGGCGTCGGCACTTTCATCCAGGCACGTCGGCCGTTTGGCATAGGCGCGGGGATGATCTGCCTGCAAGGCACCAGTTTTGCGTTTCTCGGTGCGGTGCTGTCGGCGGGCTTTTTGGTGAAACAACGCGGCGGCAGCCCGGAAGACATCATGGCGATGATCTTCGGCGTATGCTTTTTCGGCGCGGTGGTGCAGATCGTGCTGAGCCGCTTCATCGGCCAACTGCGCCGAGTGATTACGCCGTTGGTGACTGGCATTGTGATTACCCTGATCGGTATCAGCCTGATAAAGGTCGGCATCACCGACCTGGGCGGCGGTTTCAACGCCGCCGACTTCGGCGCCCCCACCAACCTGGCACTGGGCGTGTTCGTGGTGTTGACGATCATCCTGCTCAACCGCTCCAACACGCCATGGGTGCGACTCTCGGCCATCATCATCGGCCTCGCCCTCGGCAGCCTCGCCGCCTGGTTCAGCGGCAAACTCGTGCCCCAAGCCTTGCCCGACCTACCCCTGGTCAGCCTGCCGATCCCATTCCGCTTTGGCTTCAACTTCGACTGGAGCGCTTTCCTACCCATCGCGCTGATTTACCTGATAAGCAGCATCGAAACCGTCGGCGACCTCACCGCCAACTGCATGATCGCCCGCCAGCCCATCAGCGGCCCTTCTTATATAAGCCGGCTCAAGGGCGGCGTCCTTGGTGATGGCGTCAGCTGCATGATCGCCGCCACCTTCAGCGCCTTCCCCAACACCACCTTCGCCCAGAACAACGGCGTGATCCAACTTACCGGCGTGGCCAGCCGTTACGTCGGCTTGTACATCGGCGTGGTGCTGTTTTGCCTCGGCTTGTTTCCGCTGATCGGTGCAGTGCTCCAGCAAATCCCCAAGCCGGTATTGGGCGGCGCCACCCTGGTGATGTTTGGCAGCGTGGCCGCCGCCGGCGTGCGCATCCTCGCCCAGGCGCCGCTGGACCGGCGCAGCATGCTGATTATCGCCACCTCGTTCGGCGTCGGCCTGGGTATCGCCGCCCAACCGAACCTGCTGCATTTGATGCCGACCCTGGTGCAAAACCTGTTCGACTCGGCCATCACCAGCGGCGGCCTGACGGCCATTGTGTTGTGCCTGTTATTACCAGAAACCAAGGCCGGCAACCTTGCCGCAAACCACGCGCCGGAAAGCGACACCGTGGAATCGCTCTGACGGTTTTATTGCATCAGGACTTGTCTGAGGCTTGAGGGTGGGTTATCTGTGCACACGTCGTCTCTCTCGATCTGCACGGAAACCTCCATGAGCCTCGAAGTTCCTGCCCACAGCAACCCCGCCGGAAAACCCGCCAGCCGCATTCGGCAAAAGAACGAACAAGCAATTCTGCAGGCAGCTGAAGACGAATTCGCGCGCCATGGCTACAAAGGCACCAGCATGAACACCATCGCTGCCAGTGCCGGGCTGCCCAAGGCCAACTTGCATTACTACTTCACCAACAAGCTGGGCCTGTACATCGCGGTGCTCAGCAATATCCTCGAACTGTGGGACAGCACCTTCAACACGCTGACCGCCGAGGATGACCCCGCCGTGGCCCTGAGCCGCTACATCCGCACCAAGATGGAGTTCTCGCGGCGCCAACCCCAGGCCTCGCGGATCTTCGCCATGGAGATCATCAGCGGTGGCGAATGCCTCACCGAATATTTCAGCCAGGACTACCGCGCCTGGTTCAGTGGCCGCGCCGCCGTGTTCCAGGCCTGGATCGACGCAGGCAAGATGGACCCCATCGACCCCGTGCACCTGATCTTCCTGCTGTGGGGCAGCACCCAGCACTACGCCGACTTTGCCACGCAGATCTGCCGCGTCACCGGTCGCACCAAGCTGACCAAGCAGGACATGGAAGACGCCGGCACCAACCTGATCCACATCATTCTCAAAGGCTGCGGCGTCAAGCCCGCCCTATAAACGAAGCGACTTATGCCTTTCACCCTCACCGGCCTTTGCGAGTTTCATGAAGAAATCCGCAAAAGCCGCTTTATCACCCTCGCCGCGCCGATCACCAGCCCGCAGGACGCCCAGGCGTTTTTCGCGCAACACAGCGACTTGAACGCCACGCACAACTGCTGGGCGTGGAAACTCGCCGATCAATACCGCAGCAATGACGATGGCGAACCCGGTGGCACCGCTGGCCGACCGATCCTGGCCGCTATCGAAGCACAGGGTTTCGATCAGGTCGCGGTGCTGGTCATCCGCTGGTACGGCGGCATCCAGCTGGGCACCGGTGGCCTCGCCCGCGCGTATGGCGGCGGCGCGAACAAGTGCCTGCAAAACGCCGAGCGCATCGAGCTCATCAGCCGTGTACCGCTGAGTTGCGCCTGCAGTTTCTCGGAATTGAACCTGGTGAAACTGCGCGTCGCCGAATTGGGCGGCCTGGTTGTGGACGAATCCTTCACCGCCAACGGCGTCGAGCTACAACTCGCTGTGGGCGAAGCCCATATCGATACCCTGCAAATTCAACTCGCCGACCTTAGCCGTGGGCGTATCCTGCTCCAACGCTGAACTCCCTGAACCGCGACTCCAAAGGAAGCTTTTCATGTCTACGCCAAAAACCGCACTGATTATCGGCGCCTCGCGCGGCCTGGGCCTTGGCCTGGTCAAGCAACTGCTCCAGGACGGCTGGGACGTGACCGCCACCGTGCGCGATCCGAGCAAGGCCGACGCCCTCAAAGCCGTGGGCCCGGTGCAGATCGAGAAACTCGACATGGACGATCAGCAAGCCGTGCTCGCCCTGAGCCAGCGCCTCAAGGACCGCACCTTTGACCTGCTGTTCGTCAACGCCGGCGTCAAGGGCCCGGCGAACCAGGAGCCTGGCCACGCCACCCTGGCGGAAGTCGGCCAACTGTTCTTCACCAATGCCGTGGCACCGATCAACCTGGCCCAGCGCTTTGTCGGGCAGATCCGCAAAGACAGCGGCGTGCTGGCCTTCATGAGTTCGGTACTGGGCAGCGTGACCATCCCCGACGGCTCCGACCTCGCGTTGTACAAGGCCAGCAAGGCCGCGCTCAATTCCATGACCAACAGCTTCGTCACCCAACTGGGCGATCACAAACTCACCGTGCTGTCGCTGCACCCGGGCTGGGTGAAGACCGACATGGGTGGCGAAAACGCCCACATCGACGTCGACACCAGCGTGCGCGGCCTGGTGGATCAGGTAAATGCCTACACCGGAAAAGGCGGCCATCACTTCATCGACTACAAAGGCGACACCATCGCCTGGTAACCAAAATGTGGGAGGGGGCTTGCCCCCGATGGCGATGTATCAGTAACGAATATGTTGACTGGCACACCGCTATCGGGGGCAAGCCCCCTCCCACATTGATTGAACACACTTCCTACAGATGGACGAGCCCACGAACTACACGTAATCTAGCCCCTCGCCCTTACCGGCGACCCTGGATCAGCAGACAGGGCAACACTGAGCTGGCAAACCTGAACCCATCATTCAGAGGAGCCGGCCAATGCCTGCGACCCGTATCTGGTTAAAAAACCCCCTCGCGATTTTCACTGCCAATGGCCTCGACGCCCGTGGCGGCCTGGTGCTGCAAGACGGTGCGATCAGCGAAGTGCTGGCCTTGGGCCAAACACCCGCCCAGCCTTGCGCACAAACCTTCGATGCCCGTGAACATGTGATCCTGCCGGGCCTGATAAACACCCACCACCACTTCTATCAAACCCTGACCCGCGCCTGGGCGCCGGTGGTCAACCAGCCATTGTTCCCGTGGCTGAAAACCCTGTACCCGGTCTGGGCCCGGCTCACCCCGGAAAAACTCGCCCTCGCCACCAAGGTTGCGCTGGCCGAACTGCTGCTGTCGGGCTGCACCACGGCCGCCGACCACCACTACCTGTTCCCCGACGGCCTGGAAAACGCCATCGACGTGCAAGTGCAAAGCGTGCGTGAACTGGGCATGCGCGCCATGCTCACCCGCGGCTCCATGAGTTTGGGCGAAGCCGATGGCGGCCTGCCGCCGCAACAAACAGTGCAACAAGGCCAAGTGATCCTCGATGACAGCCAGCGCCTGATCCGCGAGTACCACCAACGCGACGACGGCGCGCAAATCCAGATCGCCCTGGCGCCGTGCTCGCCGTTTTCCGTCACCCCGGAAATCATGCGCGCCAGCGCCGCATTGGCTGACAGCCTCGATGTGCGTCTACATACGCATCTGGCGGAAACCCTCGACGAAGAAGACTTCTGCCTACAACGTTTTGGCCTGCGCACCGTGGACTACCTCGACAGCGTCGGCTGGCTCGGCCCGCGCACCTGGCTGGCCCACGGCATTCACTTCAACCCGGATGAAATCGAACGCCTCGGCGCCGCCGGCACCGGCATCTGCCATTGCCCAAGCTCGAACATGCGCCTGGCGTCCGGCATCTGCCCGACCCTCGACCTGCTCGCCGCCGGTGCGCCGATCGGCCTGGGCGTGGACGGCTCGGCCTCCAACGATGCGTCCAACATGATCCTCGAAGCGCGCCAGGCCCTGTATATCCAGCGCCTGCGTTACGGTGCGGAAAAGATCACCCCTGAAGGCGTGCTGGGCTGGGCGACCAAAGGTTCGGCGCAGTTGCTGGGGCGTACGGACATTGGCGAACTGGCCGTAGGCAAACAGGCCGACCTGGCGTTGTTCAAGCTCGATGAGCTGCGCTTCTCCGGCAGCCATGACCCGATTTCGGCGCTGCTGTTGTGCGGCGCCGACCGGGCGGACCGGGTGATGGTGGCGGGTAAGTGGCGGGTGATTGATGGTCAAGTGGAAGGCTTGGACTTGAAAGGCTTGATCGCCGATCACAGCCAGGCTGCTCGCCAGCTCATCGCCGGAACCTGATCCAGACGCCGATCAAAATGTGGGAGCGGGCTTGCTCGCGAAAGCGGCGTGTCAGTCGGTACATTAGTTGACTGATCCACCGCATTCGCGAGCAAGCCCGCTCCCACATTTGCCCCTGCAGAGGTCAGTAAATCCGACTAAAGGCCCAACAGCGACAACATGATAAACGTCGCAAACAACACAAAATGCGTCATCCCCTCAATGGCATTGGTCTCACCGTCGTTGAGGTTGATCGCACTGACAATCAGCGTGATAAACACCATCACCGTCTGCACCGGCGTCATCGCCATCTGGAACGGCTGCCCGGTGTAGAGCGCCATAGCCTCCATCACCGGCACTGTCAGGATCACCGTCGACAGGGAGGCCCCCAACGCGATGTTGACCACCGACTGCATACGGTTGGCCAAGGCCGCGCGCAACGCCGTCAAGATCTCCGGCGCCGCCGAAATCGCCGCCACCACAATCGCCGTAATCACTGGCGGCGCGCCCGTGCCTTCCAGGCCCAGGTCCAGGGTTTTCGACATCACCTCGGCCAACGCACCAATCACAATCACGCCAAACACCAAGGTGCCGATGGAAAACGCCAGGTTGATCGACGGCGCTTCTTCCGACGGTTTCTTGCCGCGTTTCTCCGGGTAGTTGTAGCTGAAGAAATAACTGTGCGGCCCCACCTGCATGCGCAGAAACAGGGTGTAGAGCACCACCATCGCGCCAATGGTGAAGGCCGAGTAAATTTTCCAGTCGGCCTCGGGGATAAATTCCGGCACCACCATCGACACGCCCATGGCGGTGAGGATCATCACGCTGTAGCTGCGCGCCGAGTCGTCGTTGTAGGACTGTTCGCCATGCTTGATGCCGCCCATCAGCGCGGCCAGGCCGAGGATGCCGTTGATATCGAGCATCACGGCGGAATAGATGGTGTCGCGCACCAGGGTCGGCGACGGCTCGTTACTCATCATGATCGCCAGGATCACCACTTCCACCAGCACGGCGGCGAGGGTCAGGATCATGGTGCCGTAGGGGTCGCCGACCTTTTCCGCGAGCTGTTCGGCGTGGTGCGCCACGCGCATCGAGGCGATCACGATAAACGCGATCAGCACCACCCCGCCGAGCAGCGCCACACCCTGGCCGCTGTTGAGCATCCAGTGCTCCAAGGGGTAGGCGGCGATGGCGGCAAGCAGCGCCAGCAACATGAATTTTTCTTGCTTGAGGGATGTGAGCATTCCGGGCCTTTTTGTACGGCAAATCAATCATTGATGGGGTACAGACTACGGCACGCTGCTAACGTTTCGTTACACCTTAGTTCACGCGGCCCTTGCGCGAATGCAACAAAAACAATCCTGCTGGTCAGGTTTTGCCAATTATTTCAGCCATGGCCTGTAGAATGCCGCCATTGCACCTGATGAGAATTTAGAAAATGTACGATTGGCTCAACGCCCTGCCCAAGGCTGAACTGCACCTGCACCTGGAGGGTTCGCTGGAGCCTGAGCTGCTGTTTGCCCTGGCCGAGCGCAACAAGATTGCGCTGCCGTGGAACGACGTCGAAACCCTGCGCAAGGCCTACGCCTTCAACAACCTGCAAGAGTTTCTCGACCTGTACTACAAGGGCGCCGATGTGCTGCGCACGTCCCAGGACTTCTACGACCTGACCTGGGCCTACCTGCTGCGCTGCAAAGCACAGAACGTGATCCACACCGAACCGTTCTTCGACCCGCAAACCCACACCGACCGTGGCATCCCGTTCGAAGTGGTGCTCAACGGCATCGCCGCCGCACTCAAGGATGGCGAGCAGCAACTGGGCATCACCAGCGGCTTGATCCTCAGTTTCCTGCGCCACCTGAGCGAAGCCGAAGCCGAGAAAACCCTCGACATGGCCCTGCCGTTCCGTGACGCGTTCGTGGCCGTGGGCCTGGACAGCTCGGAAATGGGTCACCCGCCGAGCAAGTTCCAGCGTGTGTTCGACCGTGCCCGCCACGAAGGCTTCCTCACCGTCGCCCACGCCGGCGAAGAAGGCCCGCCCGAGTACATCTGGGAAGCCCTCGACCTGCTGAAAATCCAGCGTATCGACCACGGCGTGCGCGCCATCGAAGACGAGCGCCTGATGCAGCGCATCATCGACGAGCAGATCCCGTTGACCGTGTGCCCGCTGTCCAACACCAAGCTGTGTGTGTTCGACGACATGGCCCAGCACAACATCCTCGACATGCTGGAGCGTGGCGTGAAGGTCACCGTGAACTCGGATGACCCGGCGTACTTCGGCGGTTATGTCACCGAGAACTTCCACGCGCTGCACACCTCGCTGGGCATGACCCAGGACCAGGCCAAACGCCTGGCGCAGAACAGCCTGGATGCGCGACTGGTCAAGCCATAACCCGCATTCCCTGGATGAATGCAGGCTAAATGTGGGAGCGGGCTTGTGTGGGAGCGGGCTTGCTCGCGAAGGCAGTGTGTCAGCCAATACATTACGTGGCTGGAACACCGC
>NZ_JANLGL010000171.1:0-11869 GCF_024655625.1 Pseudomonas sp. 18.1.10 | reverse complement strand
GTATCAGGCACGGATATCTTGACTGACCCACCGCTTTCGCGAGCAAGCCCGCTCCCACATTTGGATCTCCATATGATTGGAAGTTTCGATTCAAACAAGAGGCTTCAACGGATGAGAATCCTCGGCATTCTGTGCCTGCTACTCACACTGAACGGCTGCAGCTCCCTGCTGTTCTACCCCGAATCCGGCCTGCCGTTCACACCGGAAAAGGCCCGCCTGGCCTACCGTGACATCACCCTCACCACCGCCGACGGGGTAAAGCTCCACGCCTGGTGGCTGCCGGCCAAACCCGGCGTGCCGCTCAAGGGCACGGTGCTGCACCTGCATGGCAACGGTGGCAACCTGGCCTGGCACCTGGGCGGAAGTTGGTGGTTGCCAGAGCAGGGTTACCAAGTGTTGCTGCTGGACTATCGCGGTTATGGCCTGTCTGAAGGCAAACCGTCATTACCGGCGGTTTATCAAGACATCGACGCAGCATTCAGCTGGCTCGACGCGGCGCCCGAAACCCAGCACCAACCCTTGATCGTCCTCGGCCAAAGCCTCGGCGGTGCGCTGGCGGTGCATTACCTGGCGGCCCACCCAGAGCGTCAGCCGCAACTCAAGGCGCTGGTCCTGGACGGCGTGCCCGCCAGTTATCGTGACGTAGGACAATTCGCCCTGAGCACCTCCTGGTTAACATGGCCGTTGCAGGTGCCCTTGTCCTGGCTGGTGCCGGACGGCGACAGTGCAATCCAGGCCATGCCGAAGTTGACCGGCGTGCCGAAACTGCTGTTCCACAGCCTGGATGACCCGATTGTGCCGGTGGCCAACGTTTTGCGCCTGTATCAAGCGGCGCCACCGCCGAGAGTGTTGCAATTGACCCGTGGCGGCCATGTGCAGACCTTCGCCGACAAAACCTGGCAAACCGTGATGCTGCGCTATCTGGACGACCCCCAGCACTTCAACGGCCTGCGTCGCCTGGGCGAAATCCCGAATTATCCCGTTCCCAAAGTTGATTCATCAGAGAGCCCGCAATGAGCGAAGAACGCAACATGATCCCGCTGATCCTCACCGGCATCGGCACCATTATCGGCACCGTCGGCTGCCTGTGGTTCTACGGCTACCTGCACTTCGCCAAGCCCGAAGATGCGCTGCTGCTCAGCGACTTCACCATGCTCAAGACCGTGCCCGGCGAGGATTACAAGATTTCCCTGACGCCGGCCGCGCAAGTGGCGCAGTGCGTCGATGGCGTGCTGGTGATGTTTGATACCGACCAGAAAGGTCTCAGCGGTGTGCTGGTGAACAACAAGAAACAGGCCGTGCGCTGCATGGGGCAGGAAACGCCGCAGTTGCAGCAGTAGCCCGATCGGGAGGAACCATATTCCGTACGAGACCACTGATGGGAGTGTCGGCAAAGTTGAGACACAACTTACCCAATTGTGAACGTATGGAGTGTGAATATGGATTTAGGTATCGGCAGTAAGGCTAGCAATATCGTCGGCCAGCCAGAGCAAATGGACACGGAAGTGTTGAAAAAGCTGCTGGAGCTGATGGCCAGCGTGGGCGGCGCCCAGGGCGGCAGTGGTGCCGGTAATGCGGGTGGCGGTTCTGGAGGCGACCCTCAAGCCCAGGCACAAGGCCCGCAAATCCAAATGCCGGAGCAAAGCCAAGGCTCCGTCAGCTTCGGCTAAATAGAAAAACCCCGCCGGGTCAGGCGGGGTTTTTTTTAACTGCTCGATCAGTTAGCGACGGCAGACCGTGGCTTGACCGGCTGGTTGTCGTTGGAAATGGTCACTTCAACCCGGCGATTCATCGCACGGCCCGAGACGCTGCCATTGTCGGCAACCGGGTATTCCTTGCCGTAACCCTGGGTCACGATGCGCGAAATATCCACGCCTTGCTGTGCCAGTGCACGCTGTACCGAAGCGGCACGACGCTCGGACAGGCTCTGGTTGTACGCGTCGGAACCGGTGCTGTCGGTGTAGCCTTCGACGATCACTTTACGGTCCGGGTTATCGCGCAGGAACTGCGCCAGCTTGGTGATATTCACCAGGCCGCTGGATTTCAGGTCGGACTTGTTGGTGGCGAACAGCACGTCACCAAAGGTCACCAGCGTACCGCGATCGGTCTGCTTGGCGTTCAAGCTGTCTTGCAGTTGCTTGATCTGTGCGTCACGGGCTTCCAGCAGGGCGCGGGCACGGTCGTCGCCAGCGTTTTTCAGCTTGGCTTCGGATTCGCGCAGCACGATGGTGTCCTTGGCCACTTCAACGCGCTGGTTGGTCAGGTAGGCCAGTTGGTCGACTTTCTTCTGGTCTTCCTTGTCGCGGTAGGCTTTGTCGGCCTTGTCCAGCCATTCGCTGGCGTCCTTGGTTTCCAGCGCCGCGAGCTTGGTGGCTTGCGGGTTGGTTTGCAGGGCCGAGTAGTTGGTCCGTGCATTTTCCAGGTTCGCGTTCGGCGGGGTGGAGCAGGCCGCCAGGGCAACGCTCATCGCCAGCAGGGCAGGGATCATCAATTGTTTACGCATAGTCATGTCGTCCTTTCAATTCGATATCGGGTGCAATGCAATCGGGGGGCGGCGGCTTATTGCTGCTTGATAACAGCCGGGCGCATGCCTTCCTGACGCAGCTCCTGAACAGCTTTCTGGGAGTCCTTCACAGCCTGTTCAGCCTTGGCGGCCTGGGCTTTGCGCTCGGCCACGCGAGCGTCCCATTCGGCTTGTTCGGCCAGGCGACGGGCTTCATCGTAGTTCTTGTCGTGCATGGCAATTTCGGCTTGCTTGAGCTTGTCCTGGGCCGACTTCATTTCCACGGCGGCGTACTCGGTACCGCCAGCGCTGACCGCGCTGTTCACAGCAGACTGGGTCACCGCGTATTGCTCGGTCGGCGGGTTGCCGGCGCAGCCCGCGAGAACGAAGCTGGTGCCGATTGCCAGCGCGGCCAATTTAAGCCCGCGCAGGTGGTTAAACGAGGATTTGGCAGTGCTGGTCTTCATCGTCTTCAACTCCATTGGATAACTCCTGAAAAACTTAAAATCCATCCTGGGAGGTCGGTTGCGGGCCCGGCGGATAAGGCACATGACGCCAGTTCAAACGGCCGTTCCAAGTGATGGCTTACTGGCTGTGACCGGAGGCTTTTTTGAATAGTTCAGAGAAGATGGCGATTTGCCTAAAAAAATATCTGACTGATCGGTCAGCGAAAAAACTTGGAACTTCTGCGTTGCGCAGGGGTACGCCGGGCCTGTGGAAGGCCCGGAATACAAGGGGGTTTGGGGTGGGTGTCAGTGTTTCGGTTCGTCGGCGCTGGCCGACAGATCATGCAGATAGCGGCGCGACAACGTGAGGAAACGTGGGGTAGGGCCGACGTCTTCGTACAACGGGTCGCCCTCTTCATCGGTGGCAATCACCTGCTGGCCCTTGATGTAGGGAAAGCTGGCTTCCAGCTCTTCAAGGGCGGCGCCGATCAGTTCGCCGAGCAGTTCCTCAGGGTGGCGCTTGGGGTACATCTCGGCGATGGCCGCCAACCTGGCGGCGGCCTCCACATCCAGGTGGATCGCGTACTCGGTCTTGGTCAAGCGACCCTTGGCGTTCTCTTCCCAATGCTGGGCCAATTCTCGAATTTTCATGGCAACCTCAGTAAAGCCCGCGATAGCAGGCGGTGATGAGTGACCGGTCACCGGCGTGGATAAACACCGGAGGCTTAGTGTTGAGACTAGCTGCATCCCACAAGGTTTAAAGTCTTGTCAGAAATGGATGCTAGCGGCACTCTGGCAGACCTGCGCGTCCCGGATTCCTGCTGGAGATTGGCTGATGAGTGATATCGATGCACGCTTGCGTGAGGACGTTCACCTGCTGGGTGAACTGTTGGGCAATACCATTCGAGAGCAGTACGGCGACGGGTTTCTCGACAAGATCGAGCAGATCCGCAAAGGCGCCAAGGCCGACCGGCGTGGCGCTGGCGATGAATTGAGCGCCAGCCTCAACCAGCTGCAGGAAGACGAGCTGCTGCCAGTGGCCCGGGCCTTCAACCAGTTCCTCAACCTGGCCAATATCGCCGAGCAGTACCAACTGATTCACCGGCGTGATGAGTCGCAGCCGGCGCCGTTCGAGGCCCGCGTGCTGCCCGAGTTGCTGGCGCGCCTGCAAAGCGAAGGCCACAGCAATGAATCCTTGGCCCGCCAGTTGGCGCGGCTGGAGATCGAGCTGGTGCTCACCGCCCACCCCACCGAAGTGGCGCGCCGTACCCTGATCCAGAAATACGATGCGATTGCCGCGCAACTGGCGCTGCAGGATCACCGCGACCTCACCACTGCCGAGCGCCAGCAGATCCGCGAGCGCCTGCAACGGCTGATCGCCGAGGCCTGGCACACCGAAGAAATCCGCCGCGTGCGCCCCACGCCTGTCGACGAAGCCAAGTGGGGCTTCGCCGTGATTGAGCATTCGCTGTGGCACGCCATCCCCAACTACTTGCGCAAGGCCGACCAGGCCCTGCACGCCGCCACCGGCCTGCGCCTGCCCCTGGAAGCCGCGCCGATTCGCTTCGCGTCGTGGATGGGCGGCGACCGCGACGGCAACCCGAACGTCACCGCGCCGGTCACCCGCGAAGTGCTGTTGCTGGCACGCTGGATGGCGGCCGACCTGTACCTGCGCGACATCGACCACCTGGCCTCGGAGCTGTCGATGCAGCAGGCCAGCCCGGCGCTACAGGCCAAGGTCGGCGACAGCGTCGAGCCCTACCGTGCGTTGCTTAAACAGTTGCGCGAACGCCTGCGGGCGACGCGGCAATGGGCCCACACGTCGCTGACCGCGCCGACCCCGGCACCAGCCGAGGTCCTGCAAAACAACCGGGATCTGCTCGACCCGCTGGAGCTGTGCTACCAGTCGCTGCACGCATGCGGCATGGGCGTGATCGCCGATGGCCCGCTGCTCGACTGCCTGCGCCGCGCCGTGACCTTTGGCTTGTTCCTGGTGCGCCTGGATGTGCGCCAGGACTCCAGTCGGCATTCGGCGGCCATGACCGAAATCACCGACTACCTCGGCCTCGGCCGTTATGAGGACTGGGACGAAGACGCGCGCATCAGCTTCCTGACCAAGGAGCTGAGCAACCGTCGGCCGTTGTTGCCGGGCTATTTCAAGCCGTCGGCGGACACTGCCGAAGTCTTGAATACCTGTAGGGAAATTGCCGCCGCACCGGCTGCTTCGTTGGGTTCGTATGTCATCTCCATGGCTGGCGCTGCGTCGGACGTGCTCGCGGTGCAACTGCTGCTCAAAGAGTCGGGCGTGCAGCGGCCGATGCGCGTGGTGCCGCTGTTCGAAACCCTGGCCGACCTGGACAACGCCGGCCCGGTGATCGAGCGCCTGTTGCTGCTGCCGGGCTATCGCGCGCGGCTGCAAGGCCCGCAGGAAGTGATGATCGGCTACTCCGATTCGGCCAAGGACGCCGGCACCACTGCCGCCGCCTGGGCGCAATACCGCGCACAGGAGCGTTTGGTGGACATCTGCCGCGAGCAGCAGGTGGAACTGCTGTTGTTCCACGGTCGCGGCGGTACCGTGGGCCGTGGCGGCGGCCCGGCTCACGCGGCGATCCTGTCGCAGCCGCCAGGGTCAGTGGCGGGGCGCTTCCGCACCACCGAACAGGGCGAGATGATCCGCTTCAAGTTCGGCCTGCCGGACATCGCCGAGCAAAACCTCAATCTCTACCTGGCAGCGGTGCTGGAGGCGACGTTGCTGCCACCGCCACCGCCGGAACCGGCGTGGCGCCATTTGATGGACGAATTGGCGGCAGACGGCGTCAGCGCTTACCGCGCCGTGGTGCGGGAAAATCCGCAGTTCGTCGAGTACTTCCGTCAGTCCACCCCGGAACAGGAGCTGGGCCGCTTGCCCCTCGGCAGTCGCCCGGCCAAGCGCCGTGCGGGGGGCATTGAAAGCCTGCGCGCAATCCCATGGATCTTCGGTTGGACCCAAACCCGCCTGATGCTGCCCGCCTGGCTCGGCTGGGAAGCCGCGTTAAGCAAGGCGCTGGAGCGTGGCGAAGGTGAGCTGCTGGGGCAGATGCGCGAGCAGTGGCCGTTCTTCCGCACGCGCATCGACATGTTGGAAATGGTCCTGGCCAAGGCCGATGCTGATATCGCCCGGCTGTATGACGAGCGCCTGGTGCAGCCAGACCTGTTGCCATTGGGTGCGCACTTACGCGACCTATTGTCGCAGGCGTGCAACGTGGTGCTTGGCCTGACTGGCCAGTCGCAACTGCTGGCCCATAGCCCCGACACCCTGGAGTTTATCCGTCTGCGCAACACCTACCTCGACCCCTTGCACCTGTTGCAGGCCGAGTTGCTGGCACGTTCGCGCCAACAAGAGGCGGCGCAGGACAGCCCTCTGGAACAGGCGCTGCTGGTGTCCGTGGCCGGTATTGCCGCTGGTTTGCGCAACACCGGCTAAGGTTTTCCAAGTGTTCTCAACGGCTTGCAGATAAACCACGACGGCCGCCCGCAAATGGGCGGTCGGCGTTTGCGGCGGCGGGTTGCACCCGGGCACACCCTACCTATGACGCATGCCCTGCGCGGGTTCCTGCGACTTTTGGCGGCTTGTATGGTGACGGCCCGCTGTGTATCTTGATCAGCCTTTGGCCGTTTGGGCGGCCCGAATCCTATTTTTACGCGATTGGCCCCACGCGGCGAATCCGAGCATCATCTCTATAAAAAATTGAGGAGCACATCAATGCGCGTCATTCTGCTGGGAGCTCCCGGGGCCGGTAAAGGTACTCAGGCAAAGTTCATCACTGAAAAATTCGGCATTCCACAAATCTCCACCGGCGACATGCTGCGTGCAGCGGTCAAGGCCGGCACCGAGCTGGGCCTGATCGCCAAGAGCGTGATGGACAGCGGTGGCCTGGTCTCCGATGACTTGATTATCAACCTGGTCAAGGAACGCATCAGCCAGGAAGACTGCAAGAACGGCTTCCTGTTCGACGGCTTCCCACGCACCATTCCCCAGGCTGAAGCCCTGGTGAAGGCGGGCGTCGAGCTGGACGCAGTGGTTGAAATCGCGGTTGAAGACGAAGAAATCGTCCAGCGTATTGCCGGTCGTCGCGTTCACGAAGCCTCGGGCCGCGTGTACCACACCATCTACAACCCGCCAAAGGTTGAAGGCAAGGACGATGTGACCGGCGAAGAGCTGGTGCAGCGCAAAGACGACACCGAAGAAACCGTGCGTCATCGCCTGTCGGTCTACCACTCCCAGACCAAGCCGCTGGTGGATTTCTACCAGAAGCTGTCGGCTGCCCAAGGCAAGCCGAAGTACAGCCACATCCCAGGTGTTGGCTCGGTCGAGGCGATCACTGCCAAAGTGCTGCAAGCACTGAGCTGATCCGTCGATTTGCTTCACCTATAACGGCCCGCTTGCGGGCCGTTGTTGTTTATACTGGCGCACTTTTTTTCGACTTGGACACCCACACCGATGAGCACCCTGCTGGCCCTGGACACCGCGACTGAAGCTTGCTCCGTTGCCCTGCTGCACGATGGCAAGGTTACGAGCCACTACGAGGTGATCCCGCGCCTGCATGCGCAGAAGCTGCTGCCGATGATAAAGCAACTGCTTGAAGACGCCGGCACCACCCTGGCGGCCGTCGATGCCATCGCCTTCGGCCGTGGCCCCGGCGCGTTTACCGGTGTGCGAATTGCCATTGGCGTGGTGCAGGGCCTGGCGTTTGCCCTGGAGCGCCCGGTACTGCCGGTGTCCAACCTCGCCGTGTTGGCCCAGCGCGCCTTGCGCGAACATGGCGCCCATCAAGTAGCAGCGGCCATCGATGCGCGCATGGATGAAGTCTATTGGGGCTGCTACCGCGAGACGGCGGGGGAGATGCGTCTGGTGGGCGTCGAAGCCGTGCAGCCGCCCGAGGCGTCGGTTTTGCCGCAGGATGCCAGCGGTGACTGGTTCGGTGCTGGCACCGGCTGGGGTTATGGCGAGCGCATCGGTGTGCAACTGGTGGGCCAGGACGCCGCCATGCTGCCCCACGCCGAAGACCTGCTGACCTTGGCCCGCTTCGCGTTCGAGCGTGGCGAAGGGATTCCCGCCGACCAGGCGGCGCCGGTTTACCTGCGCGATAAGGTCGCGCAGACCAAGGCCGAACGCGGGATTATTTGACGTCAAAAGTGTGGGCATTTTCCGGCGAAAATCGCCAATCGTCAGAATTTGCCCTGGCTTTTAAACCTTTTGCAAATTATGTGTTCTAGTTATCACCAGAGCATTTGCGCGCTACGGATTGCGCCACTAAAATGCCATTACTGATAGCGAGTTCGCGCCCATGCGTATTGATGGCTTTTCCTCACAGTCCTACCCAATCAAGCGCAAGCCGCGTAAGGCCAATGCGACGGTGGACGACGCTGTCGAGGATTCGCCGGACTTCATCGAAGTTCAAGCCGATGCGCAGGCCAATGCACAAGCGCGTATCAGCGGTCTTCCCGCCCGTCAGCAAGACATGGTCTTCCCCCGCTCCATGAGCAAAAGCGTTGCCACCGCCCTGGCCAGCTACCTGACCACCGCCGGCTTTGTCGAATGGGATATGGAAGTGCTGGGTCTCGACATCCACATCTGATGCGCCTGCCTTATTTCATCGGTTGCCCATCCTGGAGTGAAAACGCCTGGCGCGAGTACCTGTACCCGGCGGATGCGCGTTCCAGCGATTACCTTGCCCTCTATTCCCAGGTCTTCAACGCCGTTGAAGGCAACACCACGTTTTATGCACGCCCCTCAGCCGCCACGGTGCAGCGCTGGGCCGAGATCATGCCGGAAGATTTTCGCTTCACCGCGAAATTCCCGGGTGATATCAGCCATGGCGGCGACTTGCGCGAACAGTTACCGGCAGCTGAGAGTTTTGTCGGCTTGATGAGCCCGCTGGGTGAGCGTGTGTCACCGATGTGGCTGCAATTGTCGGCGACTTTCTCGCCGCAGCGACTCGCCGAGTTGGCGGGGTTTATCGACGGCCTGGAACGCCCGCTGGCGGTGGAAGTACGCCACCCGGCGTTCTTCGCCAAGGGCGATGCCGAGCGCATGCTCAACCGGCTATTGCGTGACAGGGGCGTTGAGCGCATCTGCCTGGACCCGCGGGCGCTGTTCAGTTGCACGTCGACCTCGGCGGCGGTGCTGCATGCCCAGGCGAAAAAGCCCAAGGTACCGCCACGTCCGGCTGCGCTGACGCTGTTCCCCCAAGTGCGATTTATCGGCCATCCCGAGCTTGAGGCCAACGATCCGTTCCTGGTCCCATGGGTCGCGAAAGTCGCCGACTGGATCGAAGAAGGTCGCACGCCCTACGTATTCCTGCACACCTCGGACAACCGCCTGGCGGCACAACTGGCGCTGCGTTTTCATGAGCAGTTGATGGCGCGCCTGCCCGGCCTGCCGCCGCTGCCGACCCTGAATCGAGCACCCGCCGCCGAGCAACTGGGGTTACTCTAGGGCTCCTTTTTTCGCCAGGAGCCAGACATGGATGCCCAAACCCTTCGCGCCGAAACCTTCAAGGCCCTGCATGAGCGTGATCGCGCCTTCGTGATGCCCAACCCGTGGGATGCCGGCTCCGCGATCATGCTCGCCAGCCTCGGCTTTGAAGCCCTTGCCACCACCAGTGCCGGCTATGCATTCAGCCTCGGCCGGCCGGATGCGGAAGGCGCGTTGTCCCTGGAAGACACCTTGAGCAATGCCAGCGCCATCGTGCAGGCGACGGCGTTACCGGTGGCGGCGGACCTGGAAAACGGCTTCAGCGACACCCCCGAAGGCTGCGCCCAGACCATCCTGCGCGCGGCGGCCAGCGGTATCGTCGGTGGCTCCATCGAAGATGCCACCGGCATTGCAGTTGATCCGATCTACCCCTTCGACTTGTCGGTGGAGCGCGTCGAAGCCGCCGTTGCCGCTGCGCGCAGCCTGCCATTCCCTTTCACCCTGACCGCCCGCGCAGAAAACCTCCTGCATGGTCGCCTGGATTTGCCTGACACCATCCGCCGCCTGCAAGCCTACGCCGAAGCCGGCGCCGACGTGCTCTACGCGCCGGCCTTGCGCAGTGCCGAGGAAGTGCTGGCGGTGGTCAAGGCTGTCGCGCCCAAGCCGGTGAATGTGTTGATGTCGGGCGGCCTGAACCTCAGTGTCGCGCAGTTGAGCGAAATGGGCGTGCGGCGCATCAGCGTCGGCTCGGCCATGGCCTTGGCGGCATATGGCGAGTTCTATCGGGCGGCGCAGGAGGTGTATGAGTTGGGCACGTTTACCTTCACCGAACGCAAGATGCCGTTCAGCCAGGCCAACGCTTTCTTCAAGGATTGAGTCAGGCGGCCAGGCGCAGGTTCTGCGTGACCAGCGGGCGGGCCCAGTAGTAGTCGAAGTCCAGGGCCTTCTGTTGCTCCACCAGCTCTTCGTCCGGGTACGGCGTGGCGGCGGGTGGCAGCAGGTCCAGGTCGAACTCGGCGATGGGCAGGTGCAGCGGGCGCGGTTCGGGGGCCGGGCCGGGCTCCGGCAACGGTTGGCCGGCGGTCAGCACGATAGGGCGGACCCAGCCACTGTCGAAATTCTGCTGGCGCTGTTGGGCGACGATTTCTTCGTCCGGGAACGGTGTGGCCGCCGGTGGCAGCAATTCGGTCTCGAACTCGGCAATCGGCAGGAACAGCGGCTCAGGCGGGGCGATCTCGGTGTCTTTCACGTCGCACTCACGCTGGGTGAGGATCTGTGACAGCAGGTCGGCGCCAGCGCGGGGTTCAACTTCCGGGTCCAGCGGTTCAGGCGCATGGGCGGCGAGCGCGTCCGGCGTGGCGCCGAGCTGCTCGGCCAACGCCCGGGCGAAGAAGTCCTGCCACACATGACTCACCCCGGCCAGCGCTTGGGTATTGCGCAGGCCGTAGTGGTTGTGGGTCGGCAGTACACCGATGGTTTGGGGAAGAATGTCTGACATTTTTCTCGGTCGACGCTCAGCTCTGGCAAAATACCTGACTGTTGGTTTTATCGGCCGTTGTTTGCCGATCCTTAATATTTTTGAGCGTAGCGATTGATGAGCGAACAACCAGCGGCCAGCCGCATCCGGGTCGAGGCCTTGGCCGAGGGTTTCCAGGCCCTGGCCGAACAATGGGCGGCCCGGCTTGACCTGCCTTTGCAGCTGGCTGAGGCGGATTTTTCCTTGCAGGTCGGCGAGCAAGGCCTACAACTGCAACAGCTCGGGCCTGACGCGCCCGGCGCGGTGAGGGTGGACTTCGTCGAAGGTGGCGCGGCGCACCGGCGTTTATACGGCGGCGGCAGCGGGCAGATGATTGCCAAGGCCGTGGGCATCGCCCAGGGCGTGCGACCCCGGGTGCTGGACGCCACGGCGGGGCTGGGCAAGGACGCGTTCGTGTTGGCCAGCCTGGGCTGCGAAATGAGCCTGATCGAGCGCCAGCCGCTGATCGGCGCCTTGCTCGAAGACGGCCTGGCACGCGGTGCCGATGATTTTGAAGTAGCGCCGATCGTGGCGCGGATGAAACTGCTCAAGGGCAATTCCATCGAGGTGATGCGCAATTGGGAAGGCGAGCCGCCGCAGGTGATCTACCTCGACCCGATGTTCCCGCACCGTGAGAAAACGGCCCTGGTGAAGAAGGAAATGCGCCTGTTCCGGCCGTTGGTTGGGGATGACCCAGATGCCCCGGCCTTGCTCGCCGCGGCCTTGGCCCTGGCCAGCCACCGCGTGGTGGTGAAGCGGCCGCGCAAGGCGCCGTGCATCGAGGGGCCCAAGCCGAGCCATGCGCTGGATGGCAAGTCCAGCCGGTATGACATTTATCCGAAGAAGGCGCTCAAGGGCTGAATATTCGTTGGCCTTGAGGGCCTCTTCGCGAGCAAGCCCGCTCCCACATTTGACCGAGTTCCAACTTTGGAATGTGGTCGAATGTG
>NZ_JANLGL010000170.1:0-12114 GCF_024655625.1 Pseudomonas sp. 18.1.10 | reverse complement strand
TCAGTTGTTACATGTGCTGACTGACACACCGCCTTCGCGAGCAAGCCCGCTCCCACAGGGGATTATCGTTGGGTTTTAAACGGTGCTCACTTTGACCCAGCGTTCTTCGCTGGCGGCAATGCGAATCGCCGTCGCCAACTGTTCAACCGCCCATGCCGCTTCAAAGTCGGTGCCATCCGCACCCTGGCCGGCCACGGCCATAATCAGTTCCTGCACTTCCAGCGTCTTCAACTCGTTGTACCCCAACTGATGGCCCGCCGCCGGGCTGAACGCCGCATAGCCCGGTAGAGCCGGGCCGGCCAACAGCCGCTGGAATCCGTCCTGGCCAACGCGGCACAGTTGCAGTTCATTCAAGCGCTCCTGATCGAAGGCCAGCGTGCCTTTGGTCCCGCTGATTTCAAAACTCAGGTGGTTCTTGTAGCCATGCTTGAGCCAACTGCTGCTGACCGTGCCGCGCGCGCCGTTGGCAAAGCGCAGCAGGGCGTGTACCTGGTCATCCACGGCGATGGCTTTGTGCTCGCTGCTGCCTTTGACGGCAGGGCGCTGGGGGTGCACGGTCTGGGTGTCGGCGCACACACTGACCACATCACCCACCAGGTAGCGCGCCATCGACAGCAAGTGGCTGCCCAGGTCCGCGAGGGCGCCCCCGGCATGCTCCACTTCGCAGCGCCACGACCAAAGGGAAGCCGGATCGGCCATGAAATCTTCGCTGAACTCCCCCTGGAAGCTGATGATCTCGCCGAGGTCGCCCCGGGCAATCATCTGCTTGGCCAGCGCGATCATCGGGTTGTGCTGGTAGTTGTAGCCCACGCGCGTCACCACACTGGCGGCACTGGCCGCACGGCGCATGGCGTCTGCCTGTTCGAGGCTGACGGCCAGGGGTTTTTCGCAGTACACCGCCTTGCCGGCCGCGATGGCGGCCATGGCCATGGGGTAGTGCAAGTGGTTGGGAGTGGTGATGGCCACGACATCGACATTGGGGTCGTTGATTAGCGCTTGCCAGTCGCCGTAGGCCTGGGCAAAACCCCAATCCTTGGCGCAGCGCTGTGCGCGTTCGGTATCGGCGTCGGCCAGGGCGGCCAGCTTGAGGTGTACCGGCAGTTCAAATACCGCACGGGCGTTATTGAACGCCAAGGCATGGGCGCGGCCCATGAAGCCTGTGCCGATCAAGCCGATTCCGAGTTCACGCATAGCCGTGGTCCTTTGCATTATTGTTGTCAGAGGCGCTATTAATGGAATAAAAATTCCCTAATTTCAATAGATGGAATAAAAATTCATCAGTGCGCGGGCAATCACCCTGGCGAATGCAGCTATATTCAGCCCGTGGCCAAATGCCGCCAGTTAACAAAAGATAACGTAGCGCCGATTGTCAGACGATTCGAAAGCCCGATAGGATGGCCCCTGCTTCCTCCAGGCGCTCTAGATTGCAGGTTTCAGAGCCCGGGAAGGCGAGATGACCTAACAATAATAAATGGGAGAAGGTCTATGAGTGAGCCTGTCATGGGTTGGGTTGTTTGCCGCCCACGCGCCGCACGCAGGGTTGCGTTGCTGGCCACAGCGCTCTCGCTGTTTGGGGCCGTCGCGTTGCCGACCGCCGCCCAGGCCGCTGGCGATACCCCCGCCGCGGCGGTGTTTGCAATTGAATCGCCCAAGGCCACCAAAGGCCTGATGATCGACGTGGTGCATGCCGGCAAGCGCCTGGTGGCGGTCGGTGATCGTGGGCATATCCTCTATTCCGATGACCAGGGCGCGACCTGGACACAAGCCAAGGTCCCCACCCGGCAGTTGCTCACGGCGGTGTTTTTCGTCGATGACAAACAAGGCTGGGCCGTCGGCCACGATGCGCAAATCCTCGCCAGCACCGACGGCGGCGCCACCTGGACCCAGCAGTACCAAGACCTCAAGCGCGAATCGCCGCTGCTGGATATCTGGTTCAACAACGCCAGCCACGGCCTGGCCGTGGGCGCCTACGGTGCGCTGATCGAAACCACCGACGGCGGCAAGACCTGGGCCGATGTCAGCGACCGCCTCGACAACGAAGACCAGTTCCACCTCAACGCCATCGCCTTTATCAAGGACGCCGGCCTGTTTATCGTCGGTGAGCAGGGCAGCATGTTCCGCTCCAGCGATGACGGCCAGACCTGGGAAAAACTCGAAGGCCCTTACGAGGGCTCGCTGTTTGGCGTCATCAGCACGGCGCAGCCGCAAACCCTGCTGGCCTACGGCTTGCGTGGCAACCTGTACCGCTCCACGGATTTCGGCACGACCTGGGAGCAGGTCGAACTCAAGGCGGCGCGGGGCGCGCTGGAATTTGGCTTGTCCGGCGCGACGTTGCTGGAGGACGGTTCCCTCGTGGTCGTCGGCAATGGCGGCAGTGTGGTGGTCAGTCACGACGACGGGGTGACCTTCAGCGTGTTCAATCGCCCGGACCGCATTTCACTGTCGGCCGTGACGGCGGCAGGCAACGGCAATTTGATCCTCGCGGGGCAGGGTGGTGTGCGTGTCGCCACTGTTGCCGGCGCAGAGCTCTCAAAATAATAAGAAGGCGGGGATTCAATGAGCAGTCATCACAACGATAAAGCGACCTTTCTTGAGCGCCTGATCTTCAACAACCGCCCGGCAGTCATCGTGATCTGCCTGTTGGTGAGCATTTTCCTGTTTTGGCAGGCGACGTTGATTCGCCCGTCCACCAGCTTTGAAAAGATGATCCCCCTCAAGCACCCCTTCATCGAGAAGATGATGGAGCACCGCAACGACCTGGCGAACCTGGGCAACACGGTGCGGATCTCGGTGGAAGCCAAGGACGGTGACATCTTTACGAAGGAATACATGGAGACCCTGCGGCAGATCAACGATGAGGTGTTCTACATCTCCGGCGTCGATCGCTCGGGCCTCAAGTCGCTGTGGAGCCCCAGCGTACGCTGGACCGAAGTGACCGAAGAAGGCTTTGCCGGCGGGGAGGTGATCCCGCAGAGCTACAACGGCTCGCCGGAAAGCCTCGATCAACTGCGCAACAACGTGCTCAAGTCCGGGCAGGTCGGGCGCCTGGTGTCCAACGACTTCAAGTCGAGCATCGTCGATATTCCGTTGCTGGAGGCCTATCCAGACCCGCAAGACCAGGGCAAGTTGCTGGCCCTGGACTATCGCAAGTTCTCCCATGAACTCGAAGACAAGATCCGCGACAAGTTCGAGGCACAGAACCCCAACGTCAAGATCCACATCGTCGGCTTTGCCAAGAAGGTCGGTGACCTGATCGATGGCCTGGTGATGGTGGTGATGTTCTTCGGCATTGCGTTCGTCATTACCCTGATCCTGCTGCTGTGGTTCACCAACTGCCTGCGCAGCACCATCGCCGTATTGAGTACGACGCTGGTGGCGGTGATCTGGCAACTGGGGCTGATGCACTTTTTCGGCTTTGGCCTCGACCCGTATTCGATGCTGGTGCCGTTCCTGATCTTTGCCATTGGTATTTCCCACGGCGTGCAGAAGATCAACGGTATCGCCTTGCAGTCCAGCGAGGCCGACAACGCGTTGACGGCGGCGCGGCGCACGTTCCGCCAGTTGTTCCTGCCGGGGATGATCGCGATCCTGGCGGATGCGGTGGGCTTTATTACCCTGCTGATTATCGATATCGGCGTGATCCGCGAACTGGCCATCGGTGCGTCCATCGGTGTGGCCGTGATCGTGTTTACCAACCTGATCCTGCTGCCGGTGGCGATTTCCTACGTCGGCATCAGCAAACGCGCCATCGCCAAGAGCAAGAAAGACGCAAATCGCGAACACTCGTTCTGGCGCCTGCTGTCGAACTTTGCCAGCCCGAAAGTCGCCCCGATCTCCATCGCCCTGGCGCTGGTCGCCTTTGGTGGCGGCCTCTGGTACAGCCAGAACCTGAAGATCGGCGACCTCGATCAGGGCGCCCCGGAACTGCGCCCCGATTCGCGCTACAACAAAGACAACAACTTCATCATCAGCAACTACTCCACCAGTTCCGACGTGCTGGTGGTGATGGTCAAGACCGCTGCCGAGGGCTGTTCGCGTTACGAAGCCATGGCGCCCATCGACCAGTTGATGTGGAAGATGCAGAACACCGAGGGCGTGCAGTCGGCGATCTCGTTGGTGACCGTGTCCAAGCAGATGATTAAGGGCATGAACGAGGGCAACCTGAAATGGGAAACCCTGTCGCGCAACCCCGATGTGTTGAACAGCTCGATCTCCCGCGCCGATGGCCTGTACAACAACAATTGCTCCCTGGCGCCGGTGTTGGTGTTCCTCAACGACCACAAGGCCGAAACCCTCGACCGCGCGGTGCATGCGGTGCAGGAATTTGCCAAGGAGAACAACAAGGACGGCCTGGAATTCATCCTCGCCGCCGGTAACGCCGGGATTGAAGCAGCGACCAACGAGGTCATCAAGGAGTCGGAACTGACCATCCTGATCCTGGTGTACCTGTGCGTGGCGACCATGTGCATGATTACCTTCCGCTCGTGGGCCGCGACCCTGTGCATCGTGCTGCCGCTGGTGCTGACGTCGGTGCTGGGCAACGCGTTGATGGCGTTCATGGGCATCGGCGTCAAGGTGGCGACCTTGCCGGTGGTCGCCCTGGGTGTGGGGATTGGCGTGGACTACGGCATCTATATCTACAGCCGCCTGGAAAGCTTCCTGCGTGCCGGGTTGCCACTGCAAGAGGCGTATTACCAGACGCTCAAGTCCACCGGTAAAGCCGTGCTGTTCACCGGCTTGTGCCTGGCGATCGGCGTGTGCACCTGGATCTTCTCGGCGATCAAGTTCCAGGCCGACATGGGCCTGATGCTGACCTTCATGTTGCTGTGGAACATGTTCGGTGCACTGTGGCTGTTGCCGGCACTGGCACGGTTCCTTATCAAACCCGAGAAGCTGGCGGGGCAGAAGGGCAATTCGTTGTTTGCCCACTGAGCCACGAAGTGGGTTGGCTGAAACATAACGGGGGAAGCCATTGGGCTTCCCCCGTTGTCTTTCAGGTCACAGTCCCGGGAACAGTTTCATGTCCAGCGGTGGCTTGATTTTCGCGCGCACGATGCTGTCGATGCGCTTGTCATCTCTTCCGGCTTGGGTCACCAAGTCCTTTTGGGTGAGGTAGCGTTGTTCGGGCAGCTTGAGGTGTGCCGCGCTGTAGGCTTCGCGCGGGGTGCCCAGGGTTGGGTAGTGGAAGTGCGCATACCAAAGAACGGTCGGGCCGTTTTTCTCGCGCACCGCATACTCGGTGAGGAAGTCCTTGCTCTTGAGCGGCTTGCCCCGGACAACCAGGCTGATATCGACACGCCCGTGCTTCACTAGGTAGTCGATGTTTTCCGGGCGCGGCGCCTGGCGAAGGTAACCGTCGCAGCGATGCATGATCGCGCGCTGGCGCATGTCGTTGGCCGCGTTGCGCCACTGGGCGAGCAACGGCGCGGTTTCGCGGTTATCGCCATGGCTGGCCTCGGCCTGTTGCGCGAGCAGGTCCAGGTTCCGGGCCTGGTTTTCCAGCATGTCGCTCCAGTCACTGGGGCTCACGCTTTCACGGCGGGCGGGGTCATCCAGCTTCTTTTTCTGGTACTGAATGCTGCTTTCGATCTCGGCCTGTCCATCCATCAGCTTTTGCGCGTCGCGGGTATAGGTTGCGAGTGGCTTGACCACCGGCGCTGGCGCCGGCTTGACCGGGTCATTACGAACGATCTGTACCCATTCGCCATCGTTGGCTTCCCAAGCGTAGCTGGCAACCGGTTGACCGGTTCGCGGGTCGAGCACATCGATGATTTGAATGTCCTGACTGGGCGTTGGCGCGCGCAGCGTACCGACAAGGGTTTGCTTGTCACGGGTCTTGAAGACTTTTTTGTTCTGCGTCTTGCGCGGCCGGTCTTTACGCCTCTGCACGGTAGGTGAAAGGTGTTGCTCCTCGCGAATAAGGTCAGCCAGCTCTGCCTGTGCCTGGCTGATAACTTGGCTGAGGGCCTCGGCAAAACGCTCGCTGTAAACCGGCCTGAGCCGTTTCGACCCCATCCCCTGCAACGCCTGGAAGTTGCTCAGTTCTCCCTTGTATTGGTCAATCAGGCTGCTGAGTACCGCGATGCGTTCGTCCGCCGTATAACCCTCATGTTCTTGCAGTTCGATGTGAGAGGTGGCGATGGTATTGAGATCGGCTCGGTTGAAGCGACCAATCAGGAACTCTTCTTGCGGCGACTCTGTATTGGTGCTGCGGTCAATGCTGAGCTCGCGCAGTGTGCTCATGCGTTCCAGTCGGGCGAACAGCGCCTGATTCTCGGGGGGTTGATCGGTTGTCCTGATAAAAGCTTCGGCCTGTTTCTTGGCGTAAGTCGAGTCGTTTTTCCACTCATCCAATAGTCGGGAGTAGGTGTCGGACAGACGAATGAGATGATCGATGTTTTCGACCCGTTCACTCAGGCTCTGAATCATCTGCGCATACGCCCCCGGCGCATTGATGCGGGTTCGCTCGATGAGGTCGTTCAGGGGTTCGCCGGTGCTGGCATGGGAAAGCTCCTCGCCGATATACAGGTAATCCGTGTTGAGCGAGCGCAGGGTTTCTGCGATTTCCTCGTACGCCTGGGAGCGCCTTTCCTTGAAGATGTTGAAGTCCATGGCGGGCGTTTCGGGTGTCAGTGCCTTGATTGCGTTTTTGCGCAGGAGGGTGAGCCTGTCGATCTGTTGTTCGTAAAGGGTGAAGCGCGTGCGTTGTAACGCCAGTAACTGGGTGTTGCGTGTCAGTTCCGCCTGGTATCGATCACTGAATTCACCACCCCGCTCGTTGTTGTTGGCCAGGCCCCATAGCGTGCGCAGTTTTTTGTTGGACTGGTGCAACGCCCGTTCGGTCTCTACCAGCTGCATATCGGCCGTTTCGGTGGCAATGGCCACGGGTTGCGCTGCGACCAATTCATCGGCGTACTTGGCGAGCATGGCCTTGGTGGCTTCGACATTCCGGTCAACCGCGGCTTGCCTGCGAGCGGTGGTACGGGGCATGCCGCCTTTCAGTTTCGGGCTTGGATCAAACTGCCAAAGGCCTTGAGTATCGACTTTCAGCGGTGGCCCTGTACGAGCCTTGTCCTGCTCATCGATGACAAACAGGCCATCCAGATCTCGCGCCAACCGGTACCAGTGGCCGTCGATGCGGGCGTGCAGTTTGCCTGCAATGGAATACAGGCCTTTCAACTGGCCGCTGGTGATGGGCGTTGGATGCCCGGCGGGCGTCGGCACGCTGAAGCTTTGAATATGCGCACGCTGTGCGGGCGTGAGCACGCCGGCGCTGGAAAAGGCGAAATCGAAAGGCGTTGAAACAGCGTCCAAGGCCGTGCCGACAGCGGCCTGATGGATTGTCGCGAGGTGGCCGGTGCTGGCTTCGCCACCGCGGTGCAGGGGCACGTTGACTTCTGGGCGGTCGGTAAAGGGAATGCTGCCCAATGGGCGCGGCTTTACTGCGTTTGCCGTGGTATGGCTCAACAACGTCCCCACATTCACCAGCAAATCCACCATGGCGGCGGTGGGGTCGGGGTTGGCGGTGTCGCTGGCCTGCTGGATATCGTTCTCCACGCTGGTCAGTTGCACCAGCCAACCGGCCATGGCGCCGGGCCCCTGCAAGACCGGCAACAGTGTATTGAACAGTAACCAGCCGAGTTCCTTGTGGGACGCCCAGCGGCTTTCGGCATCGGACGTCGATTGGTCCTTGGCGAGGTTGACCAGGCTGTGGGCATTGGCATTGAACAGGTGCTTCATCAGGTCGCCGCTGTCCACGTCGCGAGCCAGTGTGGCGGCCGCGTTATAGCCATCGACGGCCAGGCTGGTCGGCCCCGGAGTGTCGGGGGCATCGAATTCGTTGAACACACTGTAGTGGGCGATGTGTGGCGTGTGAAAGCCGCCATTGCCATACACCGCACGGGTCTTGGCGTCCGGCAGCCAGGCCAGGATGCTTTGCTGCAACGGGCCGGGTTGCTGGATCGCACTCAGCAAGGCCGCGCGGCTGGCGAACTCTTGCAACGGCGGCGAGAGCTGGGTGCGGTAGAGGATGTGCGGGCCTTTTTCGGCGCTTTTCGGCTCGATCACAAACATGTTCTCGACCACATCCGGCGTTGCCCCAGGTTTGCGCAGGAACGCCAGCGGGCGCACGGTGAGGTCCATGCCATCGACCTGGCGGCTGCCGGCGCCGGGGCGGGTCACCGCTTCGACAAACTGTACGCCTTGTGCCGTCAGGCCGGCCTGGCCCTTGAGTTTGAGCTCGCTGGCCTGCATGGCGAGCTGGATGGGCACCTGTTCGATGAACAATGCCAGGCGTGCCCTTGAGGGGGCGCTGTCACTCAGTAGATGCTGTTCCAGCAAGGCAGGGTAGTGCTTGCCGATATCGACCTCGCTAATCAGGTCCTTGAGGTGCTGGGCCAGTGTGGGGTCATTGACCGGTTGGCCGCGCAGGCGAATATCCATCTGGCCTTTGGGCAGCCCGGCGAGGTTTTCCAGGGCCATCTGCACCAGGCTCATCTTGACCGGCTCGATGTAGCCACTCCCCAGGGTGCCCACCGCTACCTTGAAAGTGATCTCCAGGTCGTTGGCCTTATAGCCCTTGGCCGCCAGGCGGGCGTCGAGTTGTTGTTCGGCATAGGTGCGGATGTCCGGTATGTCCGTGAGAAACGTACGCCCGTGATTGCGCTGCACACTGCTGGCCAGTGCCAGGGTGTGTTGCTGGTAGGCAAAACGCTCGGCTTCGCTGGCTTGGGTGAGCCAGGCTGGCATGTTGCGGGCCATGTGCTCAAGCGTGGTGGCGGTTGGGCCCTGGGCGCCGATGAATGCCGGGGCCGTGGCGCTGGCTTGGGCGAACAGTTGCTCCAGGGCTTCGACGCTGGCGCTGGCGGGCAGTTGTATGGCCTCCAGGTTTTGCAATTGTCCGTTGAGAAGGAGGGCCGCCTGGGTTGCAAACACCGGGCCTGTGAGTTCCACGCGCTTCCAGTCCAACCGCTCGAACACGAACTGTTCGCTGAGCTGGCGTTGCCATGCGGTGGCAAAGGCCTCGAGGGAATCGTAAGGCGTCACCACGCCGGCGGCCGAGGCGTGAAGCACGATCTGGCGGCCGTCGACTTCGCGGGTAATCAGCAGGTCCGGGCTGAGCACCTGGGAAGTGGTATCGCCCATGCTCAGGCTCGACTCCAGCGCATACACCTTGGCTGCCGGGGTACCGAGGGCGCTTGCCCGCTCCGTGGCGTCGGGATAGCGCGTGACCTGGTCGAGCGTCTGGCGTTGCAGGTCATTCAGGCCCGGTTGCTGGAGACCGGCGATGCGCAGCGTGTTGCGCAGGGTGTCGCCGAGCCACGACCAGTGGCTGGTGCGCGCGCCGCTGGGTGTTGGGGTAAAGGCGTCCTGGTCCCAATAGGCCGTCAGTGCTTCGGCAAAGGCGGTCTTCAGATTGGGGCGCAGGGTGCGAATGGCCAGCTCGACCGCTTGCATGTCCAGGGGCCGTGTTGGCTGGCTCCCATCATCCTTGACGCTGAGGAAGTTGTAGTGGGTGGTGTCGATCCACTTGCAGGGCTGGCCGAAGCGGTCGGAAAAATCCAGCTCGGTGCCCGATGCCAGATGCTCCAGCGCCAGGTCCAGCAGGGGCGTCAGTGCATATTGGGTTGTGCCGGCCTGGACTGGCACGGCCAGGGCCGTGTTGGCGATATCGATGTTCAAGGTGGGGTGCTGGACCTTGAGCGCTTCGGCCAGGAGCCCGGCAACCACCGAACGTACGCTGGGGCGATTGGCGAAATGCGCAGCTACCCGGTTGTGCACCGCAGCGGCCGCACCTGGCTGGAGTGGGGAGGTTAGCTGGCGTTGAAGGGCTGTGGGCCCCGGGATTCCCTGTGATCCCGTGGAGCGGGATGGGGCCGGGGTGTCGTTTGCGGGCACTGAGCGGGTCACGGCGGGCGGCGGTGACTCGACGGGCAGGGAGACGGTGTAAACGTTGCGCGTATTTCTTACCGAGAGCATGCGAGGCCTTCCTTTGCGTGTGGGACAAAACGTACGCCGGGAAAAATACCTGCCCGCTTGCCCGTCGATGTCGGCAATGCGTTATCAACTGTTTCGCGGTGCGTTTGTCATCAGGTCGCACGCCTTGATCGGCGCGGGGTCTGCCGGTCTGTTTCGGCGTGTTTGTCGCTGCCCGCCCATCGAAAGCGACGCTCCATCGCCGTTGCTGGGCTATCATTGGCGCTTTCCCGTAGATGATTGACTGCCATGACTGCCGACACCCTGACCACCGTCCTTGCCACCAGCGACATGCTTGAAATCGATGGCCTGCACGCATTCGACTTCAGCCTCGACGCGCAGAAGTTGCTGATTACCGCCATGGACGGCCGTGCTGAAAAACGCTGGAGTTTCAGCCTGGAACAGGTGCAGGCCGCGACGTTTGACGACGCCCTGCAAAGCTGGACCCTCGTCGGCGATTCGGGCGAACACCGCCTGATCTGCCTGAGCGCGTTCACCGGCAACAATGACGACGAGGACGACACCGATGATGTTGCGTAAATTCTGGCCCCTGCTGATGGCAGGCAGTGTGGGGGCGATGTCGGTGCAGGCCGCGCCGGCCGAGACCTATGAACTGTTGGTGGGCAGCTACACCGCGGGCACCAGCGAAGGCATCTACCGCTTGCAGTTCGACAGCCGCAGCGGCAAGTTCCAAGGCCCGCCAGTATTGGCTGCCAAGGCCGCGAACCCGTCCTGGCTGACTGTTTCGAAGGATCAGAAGCATCTGTTTGTAGTGAATGAGAACGGTCCGGGCCAGAAAGATCCGGTCGGCCGTGTCAGCAGCTACAGCATTGCCCCCGGCGATCATCAACTGACCCTGATTAACCAGGTACAAAGCCTGGGCAACGAACCGACTCACTCCAGCCTGTCCGTTGATGGCCGCTATCTGTTGGTCGCCAACTATTCGGTCCTCGAAGATCCGGGCGGCAGCCTGGCGATCCTGCCGGTGGATGCCAGTGGCAAGCTGTCGCCTCCCGTGCAGTTGAGCGGGCACCCGGCCAGTCGCGTCAATCCAGAGCGCCAGGCGTCCAACCATGTGCATTCGGTGGTGTCGTCGCCGGATGGCAAGTACGTGTTTGTGCAGGACCTGGGCGCGGACAAGGTGTTTGCCTACCACTACGCCCCCGAGGCCAACCACGAGCTGCCGCTGACCCCGGCCAACCCGGCGTCGGTGCCATTGCCCCCGGGCAGCGGCCCGCGGCATCTGCTGTTCAGCGCCGATGGCAGGCACGCCTGGCTGACCACCGAGATGAGCGCCCAGGTCGCGGTGTTCGATTACCACGACGGCACGCTCAGCCAGACCCAGCTAGTGGACTTCGCCGCCGGCCAGCCGGTGTCGGACAAGGCCGGCGCGGCGCTGCACGCGTCCAGCGACGGCAAGTTCCTGTATGTGAGCAACCGTGGCACGGCGAACCAGTTGCTGGTGTTCAGCATCGATCCTGCCACCGCGCACCTCAAGGAGCTGCAGCGCCGCTCCGTAGAGGGCGACCACCCGCGTGAGTTCAGCCTGGACCCGAGCGGCAGGTTCTTGCTGATCGCCAACCAGAAAAGTAACGAAATCGTGGTGGTCGAACGCGACCCCAAGACCGGCCTGCTGGGTAAAACCGTGCAGAAATTGGCGATTGATGCCCCCAGCGACCTGAAGTTCTTGGTGCGTCAATAAGCCACAGGCCCCGCAGTGCGGGGCCTGAGCCTTTCTATTAATTGCAGTGATAACGGCTACTGTTTCAAAGCATTTCTAAGGTTCAACCCTCGGGCGTAAGTTTGGTTCCAAGGCCTTCCCGGCCACTCAACCAAACGAACACAAGGGTTACCGCCATGAACTTCAATCTCTTCTCGATCATCGCTGCTTCCGCCGTTTCCGCCACCGTGGCCTTGCCGGCTGCCGCCAGCGTGGAACTCACCGGCAAAAAATCCAGCACCAGCGCCTACACCCAGAAATACCTGCAACAGAGCGCCAATTTCTATGCGGCCCTGGATCACAAAGCCCAACACTGATCCAGAAGCTAGTGAGGTCAAATGTGGGAGCTGGCTTGTGTGGGAGCGGGCTTGCTCGCGAATACGGTGGATCAGGCAACACATCTGTGACTGACAGACTGC
>NZ_JANLGL010000016.1:0-52499 GCF_024655625.1 Pseudomonas sp. 18.1.10 | reverse complement strand
TGTCAGCCACATATTCAGTGACTGACACTCCGCATTCGCGAGCAAGCCCGCTCCCACACAAGCCCGCTTCCACATTTTGTTTTGTGTTGCCCTTAAGTCAGTACCACCGCTCCTCACCCGGCGGGCGTTTCTTGAAGCGCTTCATGCTCCACATGTACTGGCTCGGATAGGCGCCGACATAACGCTCCACCACCTTGCTCATCGCCGCGCAGGACGTGGCGGTGTCGGTGCTGTACATGTCTTCCGGTGCCGCTTCCAGGATCACTTTGTAACCCGAACCGTCCGGCAGCCGCAGGGCATGCAGGAAAACGCCCACGGCCTTGTGGCCTGCGAGCATGTTTGGCACGAACTTGCTGGTGAGGGCCTGGGTGGCAAAGAACGGTACGAAGATGCCTGCGGATTCGGCCGGCTCCGGGTCGGCGGGAATGCCCACCTGGCCGCCCCGGCGCACTTCCTTGATAACGCTGAGAATGCCTTCCTTGGTGGATGCCGCCACGCGGTTGCCCAACTGCACGCGCTGTTTGCGCAGCAGTTCATCCACCGCCTTGAGCTTGGGCGGGCGGTAGAAAATGATCGGTTTGCACTGGCTGCAATAGAAGTGGTTCAACACTTCCCAGTTGCCCAGGTGGCTGGTGATGCCGACCACGCCTTTGCCCGAGGCCAGGGCTTGGTGCAGCACTTCCAGGCCTTCGACTTCGCGGACCAGGTCAATCGAGCGTTGGGCCGGCCAGATCCACGCGCAGGCGCTTTCGGTGAGGGATTTGCCGATGTCCATCAGGCTCTGGCCCACCAGGCGCTCGCGGGCGGCCGGGTCCATGTCGGGGAAGCATTTGGACAGGTTGATCCGCACCGTGTCGCGGGAGCGGTTGGGGGTTTTCCACATGATCCAGCCAATGGCCGTGCCGACGGCCTGGACGGCGCGCCAAGGCAATAGGGCAAATAACCGGAGAGCGCCTACCAGCAAGGCGCCTTTCAACTTTTCCACAGGTCACTCCTGATCGTGTGTGGTGCGCAAAGCCGGCATTCTAACCGGCGTTGGCCAGGTCCGCGTAACGGTCGCAGTCCTGGGTGTGGTCCATGACCATGCCGCTGGCCTGCATACAAGCATAAGCTATTCGTATAGCGCTAGAATGCACCTACGAAGCCTTGTGAGACTGACTATGACACGAAAAACACCGGCCTATGCCTATGTGCGGATGAGTACCGTGGAGCAGGCGCGAGGCGACAGCGAGCGTCGCCAACTCGCCCAGATTGAGCGTTTTTTGACTGAAAATAATGCCGAACTAATCGAACCTGTTTTTTTAGATAGACTTTCGTCGTTCAATGGTAAAAACGTTAAAAAAGGCGCAATTAAAGACTTTCTTGAAAGAGTTAAACGAAACGAAATTGAAAAAGGATCAATTCTGATTATCGAGAGTTTTGACCGAATTTCACGCCAAGGCGGTTATATAGCTCATTCTGTAATTCTTGATATTATCAAATACGGCATTGACATAGCGACACTTTCGCCCGTTAAAAAATATTCAATTAATTCAGAAAATCAATTTATTGAAGGTATTGAAATCCAAACGCTCTTGTATAGAGCATATGATGAAAGTAAAACAAAATCTAATCGCATCACTGAACAACATAAACAGCGCAGAGAAAATGCAAAGAAAGGAAAAATCGCTTACGGCTCATTACCATTTTGGATTGAAAAAACAGATGAAGGGTTGAAGATAAAAGAAGAAGAAGCAATTGACGTTAAACTATGTCTATCACTGCTTAAAACGTATGGTATGTACGCAGTTACGGCAAAAATGAACTTACTACAAACATCATCAAAAAAAATCACCAAAGAAACAGTATCGCATTTATTAAATCGCCCGGCGGTATGCGGCGATTTACAAACAAACAAAATCGAGTATGACGAAAGCGGAAATCAAAAAAGGGTAAAGCATGAAATTATTCATGACTATTACCCCGCTCTGATTAGTCGTTCGGAGTTTGAAGAACTACGAACAGAGATTCAAAGTCGAAAAAAATCAGCGGTAAATAAAAGCGCAGGGCGAGTGTCAGGTTTTAAAAATATATTTAGAAACGTAATGCGTTGCTTTGCGTGCGATGCGCCTATGCGCTTGTCGCATATGAAATGGATTGGTGGAGAAAAAAAATATCTCGTTTGCACGGCAAGTGAATCAAATCAATGTAGAGACGCTGGACGAAAGTGGTACAACTACAACGATGTAGAAAATGCCTTTTTCTCAAACTTTAATTTGAACATTTTGAAAGCGAATCTACTCAAAGAAAAATCCAGTAATTCAAATCTGAAAGTTTTGGAAAATGCACAGTCTGAATATTTAAAAATAGAAGAACAGAAAGAAAATATCATCAAAGCTATTGAGTTAGGAACTGTCAATAAAGCGCTTGTGAATCGTCTTAATGAATTAGAACAACAGACAGAAAAGCTCAACGAAAAAATTGACGAGCTGAAAGCATTGCTTGCACTCGACACAGCACAAAAACACCTCAATGATTTTAATTATTCAGAGCTTGATGAAGCATTAAAAGATGAAAATAAAAGAGCCATAATAAATAAAATATTGAAGAGCGAGACAGTCAGTATTTCAATCTCTGACTTTAATAAATCATTTGATTTTACAATCCATATTGTATCAAGCAATGAACTTGATTTAGAGATTAGTTACAACTCAAAAGATGAGTATATTGACGTTGAGTTCAATAAAATTTCCAAGGATAAAAGGGCTCGCTTTTTTAATCACATAAGAAGAAGTTACTAGCCCTTTTTCTCGCTTGATTAAAATCAAGCAAGCAAAAGGACTTCACTATAAAAAAATAGTTGCTTAAAAGTTGAAGTATGACATTCAAATGCTAATATATTAGTACAAGTGTAAAATGCGAAGTAATTAAGTAACTCGCTACACTATCCCCACACTTTTTTCGCTGCGCTCAAAAGTGAGGGAATAGTTAGCTCGCAATTGGTCATTGAGACAGAAGCAAAAGCAAAAAGCGAAAGTCAAAATCAAGGGCACTAAAAAATCTAAAACAGTAACGCTGTCGCTCATACTATTTTCGATTGTTTAGAAGTGAAACGAGTTATAAAAATTTAGCAATCTGCTAATTATTTTCATAACACTTTCACCAAAATAACAACCGAGAACAGGATGAAAAACATAACAATATTTTACAGACAAATGAATTACAAGAATAGCGGAAAGGGTATCGTTACACTTCAAAAATCGTTGAAGCATTCGTTGAGAGTTACGCCTAACAACCCCACCAAAAATTTAGAATGGGACGATTCTAAATCCGCACATAATCAAATTTATTTGCCCGAACAAAATAAAGTCTTTAACTTAGATTCTCTATCACAAGAGGAACGAGTTAACATAATTTCCAACATCATAGACGAGGTAAAAGTTAACAAAAAATCCAACTCAATTGACACAGAAAATAAAAATGATTTGGGTAAGTATAAAGCAAAACTTAACAAAATACTTAAAGCATCAACTGACAATCCAGAGCTATATAACTATCTTAACAATATCATAAACTCAAAAACTGAATTAGACAGTAAAATAGAAAAAAATCATTTTGGTCAATTTGAATTAACAAGAAAGAACCAAAAGATTGAGTGCCTCGGCAAATTTATAGAGCTTCACAATAAGGTGCTAAATCCAAATAACACGAAAGACATAGGGCTCAATGAGGCAGTTATTCAAGAGGCTGTTTTTAAAATACCAGCGAGAAATGAGGTTGAAGTTTCTTTAAACGATATAGTGAAAATTCAATCATCGTTTTACAAGAAAAACTTTCCTGACTATCAAATCAAAGCCATTGCTATTCACGGTGATGAATCAGACGAACACTCTCACATATTCGTTTCTACAAAGAACAAAAAAACCAACAAGCACGACTTACTAAAAGCACAATATAGATTCGTAGAAAAGAACATTGACGAAGAACGATTGAAAGTTTTGAAAAACGAACCAAGTGGCTATAAACGTAAAAAATTACAAGCTGAATATTTTCAAGTTCTTTTCTATGCTCACGCTAATGAAACACTCAATAATGAGAAATACAAATTAAATGCGAAAGTTCTAGAAAAGACCGAAGAAAATAAAGCTCGTATGAGGGTGATTGAAGAAGACGCAAAACGACCAAAAATTGACAGGCAATTTAATTTCAATAACCTTCGAATAAAAAAACAAATGAATAATATTAGGAATTTAGATAAAAAAGAGAATCAGCTAAAAAACAGCATTGTCGAACTGGACAAAAAAGAAACAGCCAAGAAAAAAACTCTTGATAAGATGGACCAGGAGGAAATAACAAAACAAAATAAACTTGACGAAATGGACAGGGAAGAAGTAACAAAGAGAAATAAACTTGATGATATGGACAAGAAGCTCGATAAACTAACTACCGCCGTTGAATTTATGACTGATAAGTACCACCGAATGAAAGACAGTCTCGAAAATATAGGAACATTAATTAGTGATTTTATAATAGAGAAAATGAGCAGAATTAAAAATAGTAAAACGCAGATTGAAATTCGAGCTAATATTAATAAATTAGCAGAAGAGTTTGGAACTGATGAACCAGCCAATGAAATGATTGATGAATTTGCTAAACAGTCTGACCATCGAGTTAAACAAGATGTTCTTGGACTTAAAAGACCAAAGATGTAATTCATGGCGCTACGCCCAAACGACGCATAGTCGTGGGCGTCCTATCTGGACACGATTAATTCACCTTGACCCGCCAGGGTCAATCTTATGTATGAATCAGTAAGAGAGAATAGCTAAATCGCTTTTAATAGCTTTTAAGGCTTTTGGCCCCCAACCGGGGGGTTTGGGGGGGATAATACAAACATACAAAGTAAATAACGGCAGTACCTGCCGCAAACGAACACAACTATGGTTCTTCAAGAGAATAATTATGCTTCGGTCATATATTACAGAAGCAAATAAAAAAACACCGCAGTACCTGCGGCATAGTCTTCATTTCTATTTTTTCTTTACGTCCAAATTCAACATTTGCTTTATATTTTCATCAGAAACATTACTACGTTTTAGATTCTCAATTCTTTCTTTATCTAATGAGCTTGATAAGCCCTTGGCGCAAAAATTGGAATTAAAAAAGATATGCCCGTTGTTATCAACTAAAACCTTTTTTGTAATGAGTTCTTTCCACGCTCTATTAACAGCACTTTTATCAAGCTTTAAATCTTTTGCGATTGTTGATTGTTTAAGACTTACCAAGTTCCCGTAATCCATCATTTTCAATATGTATATAACGACTTTAAACTCTGTCGGTTTTAAGTCTAATTGCAATAGATTCTCTGCAAATCCGATGAAAAACTGCCCTAATATGACTTTTGGCTTATCTCTTTTTACATTTACATCAATGTTAATATTAGATTTTTTATCACCCAGCAAATCATCAACAGCTTCTAGCGTTTTGTCATTTAGCTCTTTCTTTAAACACTCTTTTTGTAAAGCGCCGATACTTCCATCATCATTTTCTATTTCTAAACCACACATTGAATCATTCATTAACGCACCTATATTATGTCTATATAAATAGCGTATCATTTGAATTGATAAAAAGTAGACGTAAGTGAGAAATAATTGTTTATTTTGAGAAAGCTCTCTCAAAACTTATCTATTCAGAAAAATAGTCATTTTTCATAGTTGATAAAATCGTCAACTCTGGTTGATAAAATCGTCAACTTGCAGTTGATTAAAAAATCAACTTCGGTTGATTAAATTATCAACTTTTATTTCTTGTAAGTATTGATTTTATTGGTGTTGAGAGGTTCTTAAGATGTAAGACTTTAATAAGACCTTTAAGAGGGAGGTAATTTACTATGCACATTAGAGATAAAAGTGCTTTAACTAAACAGTAGCATTTTATTTTTTAAATTCTTATTAAATTGAAAAGTTCTTAAATGTTTTAGCTGTTTTCGTTTGCGGCAGGTACTGCCGTTATTTACTTTTATGTTTTGTGAAATCCCCCCCAAACCCCCCGGTTGGGGGCCAAAAGCGGAAAAGCATTAAAAGCTATTCGGCTAGCCCTGCTGGATGATTCACCCACCTCTATGACCGTCGTACCCGCCCCTTCGGGCGACGGTCTAGGGCAACCCCCTGCCCAGACAGCGCCCGCGCCTATGCGGCGTTTCGGGCGCACGGAGTTGGTGCCTACCATGCGAATTGACTATGCTTGTATGAGCGCGTAGCAAATGGTCGGGCCGACAAAGGTGAAACCGGCCTTTTTCAAGGCTTTGCTCATGGCTTCAGCCTCGGCGGTGATCGCCGGGACTTCGCTGCGGTCCTTGAAGTGATTGACCTTGGGCACGCCGCCGACAAACGACCAGAGCCACGTCACCGGATCTTCCAGCGCCAGCCAGGCGGCGGCGTTACGGCGGGTGGCGTTGAGCTTGAGGCGATTGCGCACGATGCCAGGGTCGAGCATCAGCGCTTCGATTTCGGCATCGGTGAGCCTTGCCAAGCGTTGTGCATCAAAACCAAACAAGACCTTTCGATAATGCTCGCGTTTGCGTAAAACGGTGATCCAGGAAAGGCCCGCCTGGAACCCTTCGAGCAAAAGCAACTCGAACAAGCCCTGCGCATCGCGCAGCGGCGTTCCCCACTCCTGATCGTGATATGCCATGTACAGCGGATCTTCAGAACACCAAAAGCAGCGTGGCATAAGGCTCCAGGGGATGGTGGCGCGGCCGAATCGGGTATACTCCCGCTCTTTAAATCGCAGCCCAAGTAACAGGTGAATTTCGTGAGCCAGCCTACGCCAGCCGTGCGTACCTTCCAAGACTTGATCCTCGCCCTCCAGCAATACTGGGCCGAGCAAGGTTGTGTGGTACTTCAGCCCTACGATATGGAAGTAGGCGCCGGCACTTTCCACACCGCTACATTCCTGCGGGCCATCGGCCCGGAAACCTGGAACGCCGCTTATGTGCAGCCCAGTCGTCGCCCGACTGACGGCCGCTACGGCGAAAACCCGAACCGTCTGCAGCACTACTACCAGTTCCAGGTGGTATTGAAGCCGAACCCGGACAACTTCCAGGAACTGTACCTGGGCTCGCTCAAGCATGTCGGCCTGGACCCGCTGGTCCACGACATCCGTTTCGTCGAAGACAACTGGGAATCGCCAACGCTCGGCGCCTGGGGCCTGGGCTGGGAAGTCTGGCTCAACGGCATGGAAGTGACGCAGTTCACGTACTTCCAGCAAGCGGGCGGCATCGAGTGCTACCCGGTCACCGGCGAAATCACCTACGGCCTTGAGCGCCTGGCCATGTACCTGCAAGGCGTGGACTCGGTCTACGACCTGGTGTGGGCTGATGGCCCGTTCGGCAAAGTGACCTACGGCGATGTGTTCCACCAGAACGAAGTGGAGCAATCCACCTACAACTTCGAGCACGCCAACGTCGAGAAGCTGTTCGAACTGTTCGACTTCTATGAAAGCGAAGCCAAGCGCCTGATCGAACTCGACCAGCCGCTGCCGTTGCCGAGCTACGAAATGGTGTTGAAAGCGTCCCATACCTTCAACCTGCTGGATGCGCGCCGGGCGATCTCGGTGACCGCGCGTCAGCAATACATCCTGCGTGTACGCACCCTGGCGCGTTCCGTCGCTCAAGCCTACCTGCTGGCTCGCGCCAAGCTGGGCTTCCCGATGGCGACCCCGGACCTGCGTGATGAAGTGTTGGCTAAGCTGGAGGCTGCACAATGAGTGCTCAAGATTTCCTGGTTGAACTGGGCACCGAAGAGCTGCCACCCAAGGCACTGAACACACTGGCCGACGCGTTCCTGGCCGGTATCGAAAAAGGCCTGCACAGCGCTGGCCTGAAGTTCGCCGCGAAAAAAGTCTACGCCGCGCCGCGCCGCCTGGCCGTGTTGCTGACCGCGCTGGAAACCCAGCAGCCGGACCGCAGCATCAACCTCGACGGCCCGCCACGCCAGGCGGCTTTCGACGCCGAAGGCAACCCGACTCAAGCCGCGCTGGGCTTCGCCAAGAAGTGCGGCGTCGAGTTGAGCGAGATCGACCAGAGCGGCCCGAAACTGCGCTTCAGCCAGGTCATCACCGGCAAGCCGACCGCGAGCCTGTTGCCGACCATCGTCGAAGATTCCCTGAACGACCTGCCGATCCCCAAGCGCATGCGCTGGGGTGCGCGCAAGGAAGAGTTCGTGCGTCCGACCCAATGGCTGGTGATGCTGCTCGGTGACCAGGTCATCGACTGCACCATCCTTGCCCAGAAGGCCGGTCGTGAGTCCCGTGGCCATCGCTTCCACCATCCAGAAGCGGTGCGCATCACGTCGCCGGCCAACTATGCCGCCGACCTGCGTGCCGCCTACGTGCTGGCCGACGCCAACGAGCGTCGCGAGCTGATTAGCAAGCGTACCGAAGAGCTGGCCCGTCTGCAGGAAGGCACCGCCATCGTGCCGCCAAGCCTGCTCGACGAAGTGACCGCTTTGGTTGAATGGCCGGTGCCGCTGGTGTGCTCGTTCGAAGAGCGCTTCCTCGACGTGCCGCAAGAAGCCCTGATCACCACCATGCAGGACAACCAGAAGTATTTCTGCCTGCTGGATGTGGACGGCAAGTTGCTGCCGCGCTTTATCACCGTGGCCAACATCGAAAGCAAGGACCCACAGCAGATCATCGCCGGTAACGAAAAAGTCGTGCGCCCGCGCCTGACCGATGCCGAGTTCTTCTTCAAGCAAGACAAGAAGCAGAAGCTGGAAGACTTCAACCTGCGCCTGCAGAACGTGGTGTTCCAGGAGAAGCTCGGCAGCGTCTACGACAAGGCCGTGCGCGTTTCCAAGCTGGCCGCCTACATTGCGCCGCGCATTGGCGGTGATTCCGCCTGGGCTGCGCGTGCGGGCCTGCTGTCCAAGTGCGACCTGGCCACCGAGATGGTCGGCGAGTTCCCGGAGATGCAAGGTGTTGCCGGCTACTACTACGCCCTCAACGACGGCGAGCCGGACGATGTGGCGCTGGCCCTGAACGAGCAGTACATGCCGCGCGGTGCCGGCGCCGAGCTGCCAAGCACCCTGACCGGTGCGGCCGTGGCCATTGCCGACAAGCTGGACACCCTCGTGGGCATCTTTGGTATCGGCATGCTGCCCACCGGCAGCAAAGACCCGTATGCCCTGCGCCGTGCGGCCCTGGGCGTGCTGCGTATCCTGATCGACAAGAAGCTCGACCTCGACCTGACCCAGGCCGTGGTGTTCGCGGTTGGCCAGTTCGGTGCCAAGGTCAAGCAAGCCGGCCTGGCCGAGCAAGTGCTGGAGTTCGTGTTCGATCGCCTGCGTGCGCGTTACGAAGACGAAGGCGTGGACGTGTCGGTGTACCTGGCGGTGCGTGCCCTGCAACCGGGTTCGGCGCTGGACTTCGATCAGCGCGTACAAGCCGTGCAGGCCTTCCGCAAACTGCCGGAAGCTAACGCCCTGGCCGCCGTGAACAAGCGTGTGTCGAACCTGCTGAGCAAGGCCGAAGGCCTGGGCAATGCGGACGTCGACCCTGGCCTGTTTGCCGACGCCAAGGAGTTTTCGCTGAATTCGGCCATTGCCAAGGCTGAAACGGCGGTGAAACCGCTGATCGCCGAGCGCAACTATGCCGAAGCGCTGGCGCGCCTGGCCACCTTGCGTGACCCGGTGGATGCGTTCTTCGAAGCCGTGATGATCAATGCCGAAGATGCGGGTGTGCGCAAAAACCGCTACGCCATGCTGGCGCGCCTGCGTGGTCTGTTCGTCAATATCGCCGACATCTCGACGCTGAGCTGACCATGTTGAAACTGCTGATTCTCGATCGGGACGGGGTAATCAATTACGACTCCGACGCTTACATCAAGTCGGTGGCGGAGTGGGTGCCACTGCCCGGTTCGATCGAGGCCATCGCGCAGTTGAGCAAAGCCGGCTGGACGGTGGCCATCGCCACCAACCAGTCCGGCATCGCCCGCGGTTACTACGACATCGCCACCCTGGACGCCATGCACGCGCGCTTGCGCACGTTGGTGGCCGAGCAGGGCGGTGAGGTGGGGCTGGTGGTCTACTGCCCCCACGGGCCGGATGAGGGCTGCGAGTGCCGCAAACCCAAACCTGGCATGTTGAAAACCATTGCAGAACATTACAAGGTGCCGTTGGCTGGGATATGGTTCGTCGGGGACAGCCTCGGTGACCTGGAGGCGGCCAAAGCCGTCGATTCTCAGCCAGTTTTGGTGAAGACCGGAAAAGGCGAAAAGACCCAGGCGAAAACCCTGCCGGTGGGCACCTTGATTTTTGACGATCTGGCGGCGGTTGCCGCAGAACTTATCAACAACTAGTCGCCCTCGACATCCTGACCAAGGAGTGTTCGGGAGTGCGCTTTTAACAGGCGGGCCATGCCCCGCAACGGTAAATGCCGCCATGTCGATCTTGCAGGCCATCAGAACCTTTTTCTTTTACCTGCTGCTGGGCACCAGTTCGTTTCTCTGGTGCACCCTGAGCTTTTTTATCGCGCCCTTTTTGCCGTTCAAGGCGCGCTATCGCTTTATCAACGTGTATTGGTGCCGCTGTGCGTTGTGGCTGTCCAAGGTGTTCCTGGGCATTCGCTTCGAGATCAAGGGCGCTGAAAACGTCCCGGACCAGCCCTGTGTGATTCTGTCGAACCACCAGAGCACCTGGGAGACGTTCTTCCTCTCGGCGTACTTCTCGCCCCTGAGCCAGGTGCTCAAGCGTGAGTTGCTGTACGTGCCGTTCTTTGGCTGGGCCATGGCCATGTTGCGACCGATCGCGATCGACCGTGACAACCCCAAGGCTGCGCTCAAGCACGTGGCCAAGAAGGGTGACGAGCTGCTCAAGGACGGTGTGTGGGTGCTGATCTTCCCGGAAGGCACACGGGTGCCGTTTGGCACCGTGGGCAAATTCTCCCGGGGCGGTACGGCATTGGCGGTCAATGCCAACCTGCCGGTACTGCCGATCGCACACAACGCCGGCAAGTTCTGGCCCAAGGAAGGCTGGGCCAAGCGCGCTGGTACTATCACCGTGGTGATTGGTGAACCGATGTATGCCGAAGGCGAAGGCCCGCGGGCTATCGCTGCGCTGAATGACCGGGCAGCGGCCTGGAATGAAGCACAGCAACGCGCCATGGGCTCGCTGCCACCGGAGCCGGTTGTGGCGCAGGTGCCAGCGGCTTGAGCATCTGTGGATAACCTGTGTACGGAATGTTGGCGAATTGGCTTTTTTGCCTCATAACAAGCTGATTTACTTACATATTTCCTGAGGTCATAAAATTCGGGAAAAGGTGCATAAGTTTTTTCTCGCATTAAAAAACCGGTCCTTGTGACCGGTTTTTTATGCACAGCGAAAAAGTCCGTTTTTCAGTCTTCCAACAGCGGCAGTTGCAGGCTGAACGTGGTGCCCTTGCCCACCACGCTTTCGCAGCTGATACGCCCGCCATGGCGTTCCACGACGGCCTTGACCATGGTCAACCCCAACCCCAGGCCATCGCTGCCCTGGGCCGATTCGAAGCGCCGGTATTGGCTGAACAACTCCGGCAAGTCCTCGGCGGCAATCCCCGCGCCCTGATCGCTGATGCGGCATTCCAGCCAGCCTGCCGTAGTGCCGTGGCGCAACCTGACGGTGGTGCCGGAAGGCGAATACTTGATGGCGTTTTCCAGGACATTGAACAACGCACGGGTCAGCAGCGATTGATCGGCCGACACCATGCCCTCGTCAGCTTCATCCAGGTCATGGACCAAATGAATCCCCTTGAGCTGGGCCAGCAACGCCACCTGGTCAAACGCATCCATCACCAGCATGGCGAACAGCGTCGGCTGGAAGTGGTAGCCGTCCGCCTCGGCCTTGGCCAACTGCACAAAGGATTCGGTGAGGCTCAAGGCACGGCGTACCTGCTGCTCGATCTGGGCGAATACCGGCGACTCGCTGCCGTGTACATCCAGTAGCGCGAGGATCGCCGAGTGCGGCGCACGCAAGTCGTGGGAGAGGAAGCGCAGCATGGTCTCGCGGTGCTGCTGGGCTTCACGCTCCTTGCTCAGGTCCGTCAGGCTCAGCAGCCAGCCCAGTGCGACGTCACCTTCTGCAGGCAGCAGGGGCGCGAGTTCCATGCGCAGGCTGCGCTGGTGGATATCGCGGAACTCGACCAGCTCCAACGCCGAGAGGGCAGGGCGCATGCCGTTGTGCAGCGGTGGATAGCCCAGGTCGGCCAGTTGCTCCAGCAGGTTGTCGGTGACCAGGTCGCTGCCGAACACTTCCCGGGCGATGCGGTTGGCCAGCAGGATATTGCCCTTGGGATCGGTAATCAGCGTCGCCACCGGCAGGCACTCCAGGCCATCGGCCATGAACCGGCGGGTGTCGCGGGTGCGGCTGACGGCTTGCTCCAGGGCAAAGATACGGCCCTGCAAGACATCGCCTTTGCTGGCGGGTGCACGGCGGCGTTCGGGCAGCACTTTGGGTTCGTTGTCCAGGCGCGCCAGTTCCCAGCCGAAGTAGGCCAGGATCACGCTGAGGCGTCGCCAGTTCCAGATCAGGTAGCTGAGCAGCAAACCGATCAGGCAGGCGGCAGGGGACCACCAATGGCCCAGGCGCAACAAAGCCCAGGAAGCGATCAGCGCAGTGGTCATGCAGCCCAGCGTCATCCACAGCGCGTAACGCGGACGATAGAGCAGCAAGCCGAGTAGCAGGGCCACCACGGACGTCGCCATCAGCGCCGCCAACCACCCGGGCAGATCAACAATGCTGCGCTCTTGCAGCAAACCGTTGAGCACATTGGCCTGGATCTCGACACCGGCCGTGGTGCCCAGCGTGGACGAAATGGGTGTGGCAAAACGATCACCCATTCCAGAAGCGGTCGCCCCGACCAGGATCAAACGATTGCGCAGCAACTCGGGGGAGACTTCACCGCGCAATACGCTGACGTAGGACACACTGGGGAAGTGGCTGTGGGCCGCAATAAACGGAATGCGAATGCCATGCTCACGGTGCCACTGTTCGCTGGCTTTGCCGTGGGACTCACCGGGCATCGGTGCGGGCTGCTGGGTGCCCATCTCATAGGCCAGCCAAGCCAGTTGCGGCGCCATGGCATCCAGCGGCCCCTCACGCAAATACAGGCTGCGCACGACGCCATCATTGTCCGCTTCGACATTGATATGCCCCACACCCTTGGCGCATTTAAGCAGCGGCTGCATTTGTTCTGCGGGTTGGATGTAACTCGCCGGCCCTTCACGCAACAACGGCAACAAGACGTTGCCGGCATTGCACACTGCGTCAGCCAGGCGTTTGTCATTGGCGGGGTTGCCCGGCTCGCTGAAGACCACATCGAACAGGATCGCGGCCGGTTGCGCGGCGCTCAGGCGGTCAATCAGGTCGGCGTGCAAGCTGCGTGGCCAGGGCCATTGGCCCAGCTTTTTAAGGCTGGGGCCGTCGATGGTCACCAACAGGATGCGCGGGTCTGCCGGCAGGGGCGTGAGGCGGCGAAGGCTGTCGTAAAGCGGGTTGTTCAACGCCAAGCCGGGGCTCAGGGACAAGTACGCGGTGATGGGCAGCAACAGCAGGCCAATCCACAACCATTCGCGGACCAGGCCATGGAACAGCCGTTGGGCGTGGGTGGGTTGGCGTTTTTCGGGCTTGCCCCAGAGCATCATAGGTCAACGTGCCTGTGCTGTTGTCGAGTGGTGGACGATGTCATGGACCGCGGCTTTGCTCATCGTAGGACGACACTGGAGTTTACGACAGCGCACGCGTCGGCTGATCCTTTTACTTACGGTCAGGAGCCGGTATCTTTCCCACACAGGTACCGAGGACTTTCAAAGGCTTAACCGCTGATTGATCCCAGCGTACCGAGAGATCCAAGGGGTCGATGAATCTGCGCACAATTCTTCAGATTCAACGACCGGCATCTATGCAGCACGTGCCCTTATTCGAAACAGGCCAACGGCTGCCATACTTTTCAAGACGAAAGGACCACCCATGCGTGTCGCAATACTGGATGACGAACCCGCCGAACTGCGCCGGGTGGAACAGACACTGCGACAGATCCCCAGCACCGCCGAACAGCCTTGGACCCTGCACTGCTTTGAACGCGGTGAAGACCTGCTGCGCCAACTGCGCCGGGAAACCTTCGACCTGCTGATCCTCGACTGGCAACTGCCGGACATCACCGGCATCGCCCTGCTGCGTTGGACCCGCGAACACATGGAGTCGCCGCCCGCGGTCATCATGCTCACCAGCCGGGATGCCGAGAGCGACATCGTCACCGCATTGAACAGCGGCGCCGATGATTACGTCAGCAAGCCTTTTCGGCCCAACGAACTGAAGGCCCGGGTCGCGGCGGTGTTGCGTCGGCATGGCCTGCAAAAGTCGGCAACCCATGAATTGCAGAGCTTCAATGATCTGACCTTTGACGACGCCGAATTGACCGTGACCCGCGCGGGGAAGCCGATCAACCTCACTGAGCGTGAGTACCGATTGGCCAGCTGCCTGTTTGCCAACCTGGCGCGGCCGCTGTCCCGTGAGTACCTGTATGAGCGGTTTTGGACCCATGAAGAGATGGTGTCATCGCGGCCCTTGGACACGCATATCTACCGACTGCGCAACAAGCTGGGGCTTACGGCAGACAGGGGTTGGCAGCTGTTGACGATCTACGGGTATGGGTATCGGTTGGAGAGTGTGGCGGCGACTTCGCCGTGATGTTCCACGTGGAGCATTTTCGAATAGGCTGTATTTTCACCCAATAAAAAAGGCCAACGCTAAGCGTTGGCCTTTTTGGTTTAGCGGTTACCTCGATCAGAAATCCAGGTTAGAAACCGCCAACGCATTGCTCTCGATGAAGTCACGACGAGGTTCGACCGCATCACCCATGAGGGTGTTGAAGATCTGGTCTGCGCCAATGGCGTCTTCGATGGTCACGCGCAGCATGCGACGCTGGCTTGGGTCCATGGTGGTTTCCCACAACTGATCCGGGTTCATTTCGCCCAGACCTTTGTAGCGCTGGATGGTGTGGCGCTTGGTGCTTTCGGCCATCAGCCAGTCGAGGGCTTCTTTGAATTCCTTGACCTGCTTCTTGCGTTCGCCACGCTGGATGTACGCGCCGTCGTCCAGCAGGGTGCTCAGTTGAGCGCCCAGGGTCACCACGGTTTTGTAGTCGTTGCTGCCGAAGAAGTCGCGGTTGAAAGTGACGTAGTTCGACAGGCCGTGGGAGATCAGTTCGACCTCTGGCAGCCAGACGTTACGTTCACGGTCTTCACGCAGGCTGGCTTTGTACACCAGGCCGGACTTCTCGGAGGTGCGCAGGCGCACTTCGTACTGGGCCAGCCAATCCTGCATCGCGGCGTGATCGCCCAACTGCTCCAGGCTTACGGCCGGCAGGTAGATGAAGTGCTCGGTCAACTCCTGAGGGTACAGGCGCGACAGACGCTTGAGGGTCTTCATCACCATGCGGAAGTCGTTGACCAGACGCTCCAGCGCCTCACCGGAGATACCCGGGGCTTCGTCGTTCAGGTGCAAGCTGGCATCTTCCAGGGCCGACTGCGTCATGTACTCTTCCATGGCGTCGTCGTCTTTGATGTATTGCTCTTGCTTGCCCTTTTTCACTTTGTACAACGGCGGCTGGGCGATGTAGATGTAGCCGCGCTCGATCAGCTCCGGCAACTGACGGAAGAAGAAAGTCAGCAGCAGGGTACGGATGTGCGAACCGTCGACGTCAGCATCGGTCATGATGATGATGTTGTGATAGCGCAGCTTATCGATGTTGTACTCGTCACGGCCGATACCGCAGCCCAGCGCAGTGATCAAGGTGCCGACTTCCTGGGAGGAAATCATCTTGTCGAAGCGTGCCTTCTCGACGTTGAGGATCTTACCCTTCAACGGCAGGATGGCCTGGGTGCGACGGTTACGACCCTGCTTGGCGGAACCGCCAGCAGAGTCACCTTCCACCAGGTACAGTTCGGAGAGGGCAGGGTCCTTCTCCTGGCAGTCAGCCAGTTTGCCTGGCAGGCCAGCGATGTCCAATGCGCCTTTACGGCGGGTCATCTCACGGGCCTTACGCGCGGCTTCACGGGCACGTGCGGCGTCAATCATCTTGCCGACCACCAGCTTGGCTTCGTTCGGGTTCTCCAGCAGGAAGTCGGAAAAGTATTTACCCATCTCCTGTTCCACTGCGGTCTTCACTTCGGAAGACACCAGCTTATCTTTGGTCTGGGAACTGAATTTAGGGTCCGGCACTTTTACCGAGATAATCGCGGTCAGGCCTTCGCGGGCATCGTCACCGGTGGTGGCAACTTTATGCTTCTTGGCCAGGCCTTCGGCTTCGATGTAGGTGTTCAGGTTACGCGTCAGTGCGGAACGGAAACCCACCAGGTGAGTACCGCCGTCGCGCTGTGGAATGTTGTTGGTGAAGCACAACAGGTTCTCGTTGAAGCTGTCGTTCCACTGCAAGGCGATTTCCACGCCGATGCCGTCTTCACGCTGGATGTTGAAGTGGAACACCTGGTTGACCGCAGTCTTGTTGGTGTTCAGGTATTCAACGAACGCACGCAGGCCGCCTTCGTACTTGAACAGCTCTTCCTTGCCGCTGCGCTCGTCCTTGAGGACGATACCCACACCGGAGTTGAGGAAGGACAGTTCACGAATACGCTTGGCCAGGATGTCCCAGCTGAAGTGGATATTCTTGAAGGTTTCAGCCGATGGCTTGAAGTGGATCTGCGTACCGGTGGTTTCGCTGTCGCCAACGATTTTCATCGGTTCTTGTGGAACACCGTGGACGTAGGTCTGTTCCCAGATCTTGCCGCTGCGGCGAACGGTCAGGATCAACTCTTCGGACAGCGCGTTCACCACCGACACACCTACACCGTGCAAACCGCCGGAGACTTTGTAGGAGTTGTCATCGAACTTACCGCCGGCGTGGAGCACGGTCATGATGACCTCTGCCGCCGAAACGCCTTCTTCTTTGTGCACATCAACCGGAATGCCGCGACCGTTGTCGCGCACGGTGATGGACTCATCCGGGTGGATGATGATGCTGATATCGTCGCAGTGACCGGCCAGCGCTTCGTCGATGGAGTTATCGACCACCTCGAACACCATGTGGTGCAGACCGCTACCATCATCGGTGTCGCCAATGTACATACCGGGACGTTTGCGTACGGCATCCAAACCTTTCAGCACTTTAATGCTGGTCGAGTCGTACGTGTTTTCTTCGCTCATGCCTTCACTCCCGATGGTCGTGGGTCTGGGTGATACGGCCCTGTTCCACGTGGAACAAAGCGACTGGCGTTTCCGTCTGCCAGCCTTCCCTCAATAATTCGTGGTCTACACAGGTGATAAACACCTGGCAGCGTAAGTCTTCCAACAAGCGGCATAACGCGCGGCGATGTTGCTCGTCGAGTTCGGACGGCAAGTCATCCACCAGATAAATACACTGACCGCGTCGGGCCTGGCTAACCAAATGCCCCTGGGCGATACGCAGCGCGCACACCACCAACTTCTGCTGGCCACGGGACAAGATATCCGCGGCATTATGTGCGCCTAATCTAAGGCGCAGATCAGCCCGTTGGGGGCCGGCCTGGGTATGGCCAATTTGCTGGTCCCGCTGCAAGGACGTGGCGAGCACTGCACTCAGTTCACGCTCTTTGTCCCAGCCACGGTAGTAGCTCAGCGTCAGCCCTTCGAGATCCAACAACTCGCTCAAGGTCTGCTCAAAGACTGGTTTCAAGGCTTTGATATAAGCGCGGCGGTATTCATCTATTTCGTCGCTGGCCAGGCACAGTTCCCGGTCCCAGGCCGCTTGCGAAGCGGCGTCAAGTGTACCATGCCGCAGCCACGAGTTCCGCTGCCGCAGGGCCTTCTGCAGGCGCTGCCAAGTGGCCATGAAACGCGGTTCCACGTGGAACACTCCCCAATCGAGGAACTGCCTGCGGATTTTTGGCGCGCCTTCCAACAGGCGAAAGCTGTCGGGGTTTATCAATTGCAGTGGCAGGATTTCCGCGAGCTGGGCCGCACTGCGTGCGTTTTGGCCGTCAATACGGATCTGGAACTCACCGCCGCGATCACGGGATATCCCCAAGGCACTGTTGCCGCCTTCTGCCAGTTCGACTTGGCCGAATACCGTGCACGCCAATTGTTCGTACTGGATAACCGGTAACAAGCGGGCACTGCGGAAGGAACGGGCAAGCCCCAACAGGTGGATGGCTTCCAGCACGCTGGTTTTGCCACTGCCGTTGGCGCCGTAGAGGATATTGATGCGGGGGGAGGGGGAGAAGGTCACCGGGTGCAGATTGCGCACCGCGGTGACCGAGACGCGACTAAGGGACATCTAGCTTCTGTTACAGGCGCATCGGCATAACAACGTAAGCCGAGTCGTCATTGTCGGATTCCTGCACGAGGGCGCTGCTGTTGGAGTCCGACAGAATCAGGCGAACCTGTTCGGTGGTCATCACACCCAGCACGTCGAGCAAGTAACTCACGTTAAAGCCGATTTCCAGGGAGCCGCCGTTGTAGTCAACGCCCACTTCTTCTTCCGCTTCTTCCTGCTCCGGGTTGTTGGCCTGGATTTTCAGCTGACCGTTGGCCAATTGGAGACGAATACCACGGTACTTCTCGTTGGACAGAATCGCGGTCCGACTGAAGGCTTCACGTAATGCCTGGCGATCACCGAGCACCAACTTGTCACCGCCCTTGGGCAGTACACGCTCGTAATCCGGGAACTTGCCGTCAACCAACTTGGAGGTGAAGGTGAACTCACCGGTGGTCGCGCGGATGTGGTGCTGGCCCAAGACGATGCTGACATTGCCGTCCGGCTCGGTGAGCAGGCGCGCCAATTCGAGGATACCTTTGCGCGGCACGATCACCTGGTGGCGATCCGGTTGGCCAATGTCGGCTTTCATCGAGCACATGGCCAGACGGTGACCGTCGGTGGCCACGGCGCGAATGATGCCTTCAGACACTTCCAACAGCATGCCGTTGAGGTAGTAACGCACGTCCTGTTGCGCCATGGCGAAGCTGGTGCGTTCGATCAAACGACGCAGCTTGCTTTGCTCCAGGCTGCAGGTCAGCGAGCCAGGACCTTCTTCCACGGTTGGGAAATCATTGGCTGGCAGGGTGGACAGGGTGAAACGGCTACGGCCGGCCTTGACCACCAGCTTGGCGTCATCAACTTTAATATCGATCAGCGCGTCGTTCGGCAGGCTTTTGCAGATATCCATCAGCTTGCGCGCCGGCACGGTGATCTCGCCAGGTTCGGCGGGCTCTTCCAACTGCACACGACCGACCAGTTCGACTTCCAGGTCGGTACCGGTCAGGGACAGTTGCTGGCCTTCGACCACCAGCAATACGTTGGAAAGCACCGGCAAGGTCTGTCGGCGCTCGACGACGCCTGCGACCAGTTGCAGGGGTTTCAACAGGGCTTCGCGTTGAATGGTGAAATGCATGGTCTAGTCCCTTGCCTTAATAAGCTGCGCTGGTGTCATCACGTTGTCAGTGTACGCAGCAGGTTCTTGTAGTCCTCGCGAATATCCGCGTCGGATTCCTTGAGTTCGTTGATTTTGCGGCACGCGTGCAACACAGTGGTGTGATCGCGGCCACCAAACACATCGCCGATTTCCGGCAGGCTGTGGTTGGTCAGCTCTTTGGAGAGCGCCATGGCCACTTGCCGTGGACGTGCCACCGAGCGCGAACGGCGCTTGGACAACAAGTCGGAAATCTTGATTTTGTAGTATTCGGCAACCGTGCGTTGGATGTTATCCACACTCACCAGTTTATCTTGCAGCGCCAGCAGGTCTTTCAGGGATTCGCGAATCAACTCGATGGTGATATCGCGGCCCATGAAGTGCGAGTGGGCGATGACCCGCTTGAGTGCGCCTTCCAGCTCACGCACGTTGGAACGAATGCGCTGGGCGATAAAGAAGGCGGCGTCGTGGGGCAGGTCGACTTTCGCCTGGTCGGCCTTTTTCATCAGGATCGCGACGCGGGTTTCCAGCTCCGGCGGTTCTACCGCAACGGTGAGGCCCCAGCCGAAGCGCGACTTCAAGCGCTCTTCCAGGCCTTCGATTTCCTTCGGGTAGCGGTCACTGGTCAAGATGACCTGTTGACCGCCTTCGAGCAGGGCGTTGAAGGTGTGGAAGAACTCTTCCTGTGAACGTTCCTTGCGCGCGAAGAATTGAATGTCATCGATCAGCAAGGCATCAACGGAACGGTAGAACCGTTTGAACTCGTTGATAGCATTGAGCTGCAAGGCCTTGACCATGTCAGCCACGAAGCGCTCCGAGTGCAGGTACACAACCTTGGCATTCGGGTTCTTCTTTAATAGGTGGTTACCCACAGCGTGCATCAAGTGAGTCTTACCCAAGCCAACGCCACCATAAAGGAAGAGCGGGTTGTAACCATGCTTGGGGTTATCGGCGACCTGCCAGGCGGCAGCGCGGGCCAACTGGTTGGATTTACCTTCGACGAAGTTCTCAAAGGTAAAGGTGCGGTTCAGGTAGCTGGTGTGCTTGAGCGCGCCTTCGACTTGCACGGTGCGCTGTTCGGCGCGAACCGGTGCTTGCTGGGAGCTGGCGCCGGCCATCGGGTCAAAGCTGTCGCGTGACGGCTCCTCGTTCTGCGGCGCGCTTTTCTGCGCGGAGGCCTTGGATGGCGCGGGCGCCGGCGCAGGTGCCGCCGGTGCATTCACTGCCTGGGCTTGCGAAGCAGCAGCGGCCAACGGCGCATTCGGTGCAGCGCGGGGCGCGGAGCTGCGCTTGCTACCTATTAATAAGGAGAGCACCGGCGCGACGCCATTGCCATGTTCGTCGAGCAACTCGAGCACGCGGCTCAGGTACTTCTCGTTGACCCAGTCGAGAACAAACCGATTGGGTGCGTAAACACGCAACTCGTCGCCTTCGGCTTCGACTTGTAGTGGACGGATCCAGGTGTTGAATTGCTGGGCAGGCAGCTCCTCGCGCAAAAGCTCCACGCACTGCTGCCAAAGTTCCACTGACACGGATATCCCCTAAGTTGAAAGCCGGTGAGGCAAAAACAGCCGCCATTGTAGCGGCGCGCTGCCCACTTATCCACATGTAGGTTGCGCACAAGGCAGCCAAAATCAATGCGTTAACCACAAAAAAAGCGACCAATGGTCTGTGCATAAGCTCTGTGGATAAGCGCACCTAAGGTCGTTGTACAAGTGGGGGCGAAAGTCTGTGGGTAACTGGCCTGTGGATAACAACCCATTCCACCCACAGCTTATCCGACAGCGCAGCACAGGCAGAGCCCAGTTTCTCCCCCGTGTTGTCATTCTCTGTACATCAGGTGGAATATGGCCTCAAGGCAGTTATCCACAGATGATCGCCGCCCTAGCTTTTATAAGCTTTACAGAAAAGCTTTAAATAACTTCCTTCTTTATTTTTATATCTAGGGCATTGCTCGTGAAAGCCGAGCGGATAGAAAAGGGCGCTTTGCCGTATAGAGATCTAATTGAAGGAAAAGCTGGTTGGAAATTGACCTAGAGGCTTGCTTTCTCTAGAATCGCCGGTCTCTTAAAACGGGGGCCATTCCGGCCCGTTGTGGACGAACCAGGTAACAACGCCATGAAACGTACTTTCCAACCAAGCACCATCAAACGCGCCCGCACTCACGGTTTCCGTGCTCGCATGGCTACCAAGAACGGCCGTGCTGTCCTGTCGCGTCGTCGCGCCAAAGGTCGTGCACGTCTGGCAGTTTGATAATCCGGTACCTGCGGTGAGTCAGGACTTCAGTCGGGAAAAGCGTCTGCTTACCCCCCGGCACTTCAAGGCAGTCTTTGACTCCCCCACCGGCAAGGTTCCGGGGAAAAATCTCCTGCTCCTTGCGCGTAACAACGATCTGGATCACCCCCGTCTCGGGTTGGTGATCGGCAAGAAGAGCGTAAAGCTCTCCGTTGAGCGCAATCGCCTCAAGCGTCTGATGCGCGAATCGTTTCGCCTCCACCAGGACACTCTGGTTGGTTGGGATATTGTTATCGTCGCGCGCAAAGGCTTGGGGGACGTAGAAAACCCCGAATTGATTCAGCATTTCGGCAAGCTCTGGAAACGTTTGGCGCGTACCAACAAGCCAACACCAGCAGTCAGCACCGAAACTGTAGGGGTAGACAGTCCTGATGCGTAAACTGGCAATCGTTCCGATCCAGTTTTATCGCTATGCCATTAGTCCCCTGATGGCCAACCACTGTCGTTTCTACCCCAGTTGTTCCTGCTACGCGTTAGAGGCCATAGAAAATCATGGTCTTCTGCGCGGTGGCTGGCTGACCTTTCGTCGTTTAGGTCGCTGTCATCCGTGGAATGCCGGTGGTTATGACCCGGTTCCACCTATCCCTACCTCCCGTTCTTCTTCGATGGCCGAGTAATCATGGATATTAAACGCACGATCCTGATCGTCGCCCTGGCAATCGTGTCCTACGTCATGGTCCTTAATTGGAACCAGGACTACGGCCAAGCTGCCCTGCCGACTCAGAATGTTGCTGCCAATGCTGTTCCAGCGGGGCTTCCCGATACAGTGAGTGGCACCAACACTGCCGCCAGTGATGACATTCCACGCGCAGCGGGCGAAACAAACGCACCCGCAGAAGTCCCAGTTGCCGCCAGCACAGACCTCATCCAGGTAAAAACGGATGTATTGGACCTGGCTATCGACCCGCAAGGTGGCGATGTTGCCAAACTGACACTTCCTCTGTACCCGCGTCGTCAGGATCACCCGGAAATTCCATTCCAGTTGTTCGATAACGGTGGCGAACGTGTTTATCAGGCTCAAAGTGGCTTGATTGGCACCAACGGCCCGGATGCGAGCCCTACCGGTCGTCCGGTTTTCTCCTCGGAGAAGAAGAGTTATCAACTGGCCGATGGCCAGGACCAGTTGGTCGTCGACTTGAAGTTCAGCAAGGACGGCGTCAACTACATCAAGCGTTTCACCCTGAAACGCGGCCTGTACGACATCGTTGTCACCTACTTGATCGACAACCAGAGCGCGCAGCCCTGGACTGGCGCAATGTTTGCCCAGCTCAAGCGTGACGCCAGCTCCGATCCGTCGTCCAGCACCGCTACTGGTACCGCGACTTACCTGGGCGCTGCCCTGTGGACAAGTTCGGAGCCGTACAAAAAAGTGTCGATGAAAGATATCGACAAGGTCGCCGAAGACAAACAAAAGGCACCGATCACCTATAACGTGAACGGTGGCTGGGTTGCTTGGTTGCAACACTACTTCGTGACCGCGTGGATTCCTCAGCCTGGCCAGAACAACTTGGTCGCGGCGCGCAAGGACACCAAAGGCAACTACATCATTGGCTACACGGGCCCGGCGTTGACCGTCGCACCAGGTGCCAAGGCTGAAACCAGCGCCACTCTGTACGCCGGCCCGAAAAGCCAGGCTGTGCTCAAAGAGTTGTCCCCAGGTCTGGAACTGACTGTGGACTACGGCATCCTGTGGTTCATTGCCCAGCCGATCTTCTGGCTGCTGCAACATATCCACAGCATCGTCGGTAACTGGGGCTTCTCGATCATCTTCCTGACCATGCTGATTAAGGGGATCTTCTTCCCTCTGTCGGCAGCCAGCTACAAGTCGATGGCGCGCATGCGTGCCGTGGCCCCGAAACTGGCCGCGTTGAAAGAGCAGCATGGTGATGACCGGCAGAAAATGTCGCAGGCCATGATGGAGCTGTACAAGAAAGAGAAGATCAACCCGCTGGGTGGATGCTTGCCGATTCTGGTACAGATGCCGGTATTCCTGTCGCTTTACTGGGTTCTCCTGGAAAGCGTGGAAATGCGTCAGGCGCCGTTCATCCTGTGGATTACTGACCTGTCGATCAAAGACCCGTTCTTTATCCTGCCGATCATCATGGGCGCGACCATGTTTATCCAGCAGCGTCTGAACCCGACTCCGCCGGACCCGATGCAGGCCAAGGTGATGAAAATGATGCCAATCATCTTCACCTTCTTCTTCCTGTGGTTCCCAGCGGGTCTGGTGCTGTACTGGGTAGTCAACAACGTGTTGTCGATCTCTCAACAGTGGTACATCACACGTAAAATCGAAGCGGCTACCAAAAAAGCCGAAGCGTAATTTACTCTGTGGGTAACCACTCAAGACGCCCCCTCGTGGGGCGTTTTGCTTTCCGTCACTTTTGTTCTGGAACCTGCTGATGAGTGCTCCTCGTGAAACCATCGCTGCTGTCGCTACCGCTCAAGGTCGCGGCGGTGTCGGTATTGTGCGTATTTCCGGGCCGCTTGCCGGCGTGGCTGCCCAGGCCATCAGCGGGCGGGAATTGAAACCGCGCTACGCACATTACGGCCCCTTCCTCGATGCTGACCAAAGCGTGTTGGACGAAGGCCTGGCCCTCTATTTCCCGGGACCGAATTCGTTTACCGGTGAAGATGTCCTGGAACTGCAGGGCCACGGAGGCCCGGTCGTCCTGGACATGTTGCTGCAGCGCTGCCTGCAATTGGGCTGCCGCCTCGCGCGGCCGGGGGAATTCAGCGAACGCGCGTTCCTGAACGACAAGCTCGACCTGGCCCAGGCCGAAGCGATCGCCGACTTGATCGAGGCCAGTTCTGCACAAGCTGCACGCAATGCGCTGCGCTCGTTGCAGGGAGCGTTTTCCCTGCGTGTGCATAACTTGACCGAGCAGCTCATCAGCTTGCGGATCTATGTCGAGGCGGCGATTGATTTTCCCGAAGAGGAAATCGACTTCCTCGCCGATGGCCATGTGCTGGCGATGCTGGATAAAGTCCGTGAGGAGTTATCCACAGTGCTGCGCGAAGCCGGGCAGGGCGCATTGCTGCGTGATGGCATGACGGTGGTGATCGCCGGGCGCCCCAATGCCGGCAAATCCAGCCTGCTCAACGCCCTGGCCGGGCGCGAAGCGGCCATCGTCACTGAGATTGCCGGCACGACGCGGGATATCCTGCGCGAACATATCCACATCGATGGCATGCCGCTGCATGTGGTCGATACCGCCGGTTTGCGTGACACCGATGACCAGGTCGAAAAAATCGGCGTGGAACGGGCCCTCAAGGCCATCAGTGAGGCCGATCGCGTGTTGCTGGTGGTGGATGCCACCGCGCCTGAGGCGGTGGACCCCTTTGCCCTGTGGCCGGAATTCCTCGAACAGCGGCCAGACCCGGCCAAAGTCACGTTGATCCGTAACAAGGCTGACCTGACGGGCGAGGCGATTGCCATGGAAACCAGCGAGGATGGCCACGTCACCATCAGCCTGAGCGCCAAGGCGGCAGGGGACGGCCTGGAATTGCTGCGTGATCATCTCAAGGCTTGCATGGGCTACGAGCAGACCTCGGAAAGCAGCTTCAGCGCACGTCGCAGGCACCTGGAGGCGCTGCGCCATGCCAGCGCGGCACTCGAGCATGGTCGGGCCCAACTGACCCTGGCGGGCGCCGGAGAGCTGCTGGCCGAGGATTTACGCCAGGCGCAGCAGCTGTTGGGGGAAATTACCGGTGCGTTCAGCTCCGATGATTTGTTGGGGCGGATCTTTTCCAGTTTCTGCATCGGCAAATAGCCGAGTTATCCACAGCGCGTTACCAGTTATACGACACCGTACCGAGCAAGGTACGGCTGTCGCCCCAGTAGCAACGCCCTGCATCGTTGCAACCGGATACATATTCCTTGTCGAACAGGTTCTTGGCGTTCAGGTCGACCGACCAGTGGGTATCGATCTGGTAGCCGATGGCCGCATCCACCAATGTGACGCTGCCGGGGTCGAGTTTCCCGTAGAGGGTTGGCTTGGTGTAGGAATAGGCGCTATCGAAGTAACGCACGCCACCGCCCAGGGACAGGCCTTTGAGTTGGCCTTCCAAGAATCGATATTTACCCCACACAGATGCCTGGTTGCGCGGAACACCAGTCATCTGGTTTCCCTCCACCAATGAACCGGCCGTGTCCTTGGTAATCCGCGCGTCGGTGTAGGTGTAGGCCGCCGTCAGATTCAGGTTCGGGGTGATGTTGCTGTTGATCTCCACTTCGGCGCCCTTGGCCCGGCTTTCGCCCACTTGGCGGTAGGTGTTGGTGGTGCTGTCGAGGTAGGTATCGTCCTGTTTGCGCAGGTCATACACCGACAGCGTCATCGCCGTGTCCCAACCGATCGGCTCGTACTTCACACCCACTTCGTATTGGCGGCTGGTGATTGGCTTGAGCGGAGAACCTGTGACCGAGATCTGTTGAACCGGGACGAACGCAGTGGAGTAGCTGACATACGGCGTAAGGCCGTTGTCGAACTGGTACATCACACCGCCCTGGTAGGTGAACTTCTGCTCGGTGGTGCTTGAGTCCGATGAGGGTTTCACCTTGTCCCGGAATTGGCTATCGACCCAATCCTGGCGCCCGCCGAGCAAAAACAGCCAGTGGTCGTACTTGCTCTGGACCTGTGCATAAACCCCTTTCATCTGCTGTTCCAGCAGGGTGTTTTGGATAGCGAGCGGTGTGGTCGGTTCACGCAGGTAAACCGGGTTATACACATTGATGGTCCCGGCGAAACCCGCGTCCCAGTCCTGGTTGAACGAGGTCCGATCGTAGCTCGCGCCGAACAGGAGGGTGTTTTCCAGGTCGCCCAGCTGGAATTTTCCCTCGAGTTGGTTATCCAGGGAGTACACCATCGACTTGTTGTAGCGGTCGTAGGCGTTCATATTCAGCCGGGTGCCGAAGCCCTGATTGTTCAGGTCGCCCGGCCAGGTCTCATGGCGGTTAATGCGTGACTGCATGTAACGCGAGTTCTGGCGGAACTGCCAATCGTCATTGAAGCTGTGGCTAAACTCATAGCCCGTACTCCAGGCTTCCCGCTCAAAGGTGTTCCAACTCGGGTCGCCGAGCATGGTGTGCTTGGATAACTTGCCATTCGGGTTGGTCAGCAAAGTACCTGCGGCGGGTAAGCCAAGCTCCAGATTGGTGTGGTCTTTCTGGTAGTTGGCCAACAGCGTCAGGGTGTTGTAATCGTCGAAATTCAGGGTCAGGGACGGCGCGATGTAGAGGCGGTCGTCCGGCACATGGTCCGTCTGGGTGTCGGACTTGCGGCCAAGCATCACCACGCGCCCCAGAATGTTGCCGGCGTCCGTGAGCGGGCCGGAGATATCCACACCCAGTTGGCGACGGTTATTCGAGCCGTAACCCAGTTGCACTTCGCCCTGTGGCGCGCTGGTTGGGTGCTTGCTCACCAGGTTCACCAGGCCGCCGGGGGCGTTTTCACCATAAAGCAGGGACGACGGGCCACGGAAGATCTCGACCCGTTCCAGGCCATAGGGCTCGCTGGTAGTGTCGTACCGATTGCCTTGTACGCGTAGGCCATCGCGCAGCAATCCGTAGCCGTAATCGGTGGCGTTGAAACCGCGAATGAAAAACAGGTCACCCGCCAGACCATCACCGGCGGCGAACGGCGGCGCGAAGATACCGGGCACATAACCGAGCACTTCGGTCAGGGTCTGGGACTTCTGGTCCTTGATGCGCTGGCCGGTGACGACCGAGACCGAGCGCGGAGTTTCCGACAAAGGCGTACTGGTCTTGGTGCCGACCCGGCTGTTTTGGGCCTTGTAGCCGACGTCTGCGGCGATCTCCTGAGTGAAACCAGCCTGTTGATAAGTACTGATGGTGGTCGGGGCCAGGGTCAATTCCCCGGTGGGCGCGGCTTGAAGTACATAGCTGCCCGGAGCCTGGACGACGGCCTGTAGGCCAGATTCCCGCAGTAGCTGTGCAAAACCCTGCTCTACCGAGTAATCCCCAACCAACCCCGGACTGCGCAATCGTGCGGTTTGCTGTGGGGAAAAAGACAGAATGATATTGGCCCTGGCGGCGAATTGGCTCAAGGCGCTGTCCAGCGGACCGGCGGCAATGCTGTAGTGCGCAGCCATCGCACTGGAAGGCAGGAACACCCCGACGGCAGTGGCGGTGCTCAACAGTAGACCGTACGTAATGCCGTGGCAGGAGAGTAGCTGGCGAAGCGGGTTAGGAAGGCGCATGTGTGAGGAAGCCCTGAAGGTTGCGTCGTAATTACCTGTAGGGCCGCGCCAGGTAGAAAAAAGATAACCCCCTTGTGGACTATTTTTTTGTCAGCCGATTCGCTGCACCGACACCCAATAGCGGGTGAAGTATTTCACCTGGATCGGCAGCGTCGCCTGCAGGTTGGCCAGCACGGCATCGGTGGAATCCAGGCGGAACGTCCCGGACACGCGCAGGCGCTGCGAAGCCCGGTCGCACAGGAGGGTGCCGGTGCGGTAACGGGCCAGTTCGTCGATGACGTCACCGAGCCGCGCGTCCAATACGATCAACTGGCCATCAACCCAAGCCGCTTGAGTACGAAAATACTGTTGATCCGGTCCTACGTTTTGCCGATCGAAGTCAGCACTTTCGCCGGCGACGAGCACACGCCGGTGTGCAGGCTGATCGCCTGGCGACACGCTCACCGTGTCCTCCAAAACACCGACCCGTGTGGAATCCGCCAGTTGGCGCACGCTGAATCGTGTGCCCAATGCCTGGACCCGGCCTTGGCGAGTGTCGACATAAAAGGGCGTTTGGCCACTCAGTTTACCGGTGTGGATAAGTACTTCGCCTTCGCGCAGGCGAATCAGGCGCTGGCGTCCATCGAACGCGACATCGATGGCGGTGCCGGTATTGAGGTCAATCTGCGTACCGTCGGCCAGTTCGATACGCCGCCGCTGTCCTACAGCCGTGCGGTAGTCGGCCCATACGTTGCCCAGGGACGTGTGTTGCTGAACATTCCAACCGAGATATCCAGTGCTACCGAGTGCCAGCATCCACTTGAGCACCTGCCGGCGTTGTTGCGTGGTCGACAATGCTCGGCGGGTAACGTCCTGGGGCAGGGCACCGAGGCTGCGCTGCAATTGCTCCATCTGGTTCCACGCCGCCTGATGAGAAGGATCGCCATTGAGCCATTGTTGCCAGGCGTATCGTTCGGCAGGTGTTGGCGGCTGGGACTGAAACTGCACATACCAGCTGGCAGCCGCCTCGAAGGTCTTGCGGTCAGGCGCTGCCATCAGAGGCCGGCCATAATCAATGCGCACTCGGTCAGCGCGCGGACCATATGTTTTTTCACGGTGGTCAGGGAAACCTGCAGTTGATCGGCGATTTGTTGATAAGTCAGGCCATCGATCTGCGACAGCATGAAAATCCGCCGCGCTCGCTCCCCCAGGCCAGACAGTGCTTTATCCACAGCCACCAGGGTTTCGATGATGATTGCCTTGTCTTCTTCGCTGATGGCTGTGGCTTCAGGGCGCTCGGCCAGGGTTTGCTTATAGGCCTGTTCAACGGCGTGCCGGCGATATCGGTCAATCACCAGGCCTCTGGCAATGGTCGCCAGATAGTCACGCGGTTCCATGATCTGCGCCGCATGGCGCCCGCCCAGGATTCGCACAAACGTATCGTGCGCCACGTCGGCCGCATCGCAAGCGTTATGCAATTTACCTTTGAGCCATCCCTGCAGCCACGAATGGTGCTGTTCGTAGATGTGCTGGACAGCAGCCGTGTGTGAAGGAGGGGACATAGGGCGCGACAAGGCAGGTTAATGATAATCGCTATTATTAACTGCACTGCGGTTTTCTCACAATAGGTCTCTCTTTTACGGGCCCAGCTGCGAATCGAAAGATTGCGGCGGCTTCGCCACGCCCGAAATACCCCGCTATTCATCGATTTCTGTGGATTAAGCCCTGTGAATAACCGCCCCTGTGCCCAGTTGATAACAGGGCTTGAAAACTGAAGATAAGCCCGCCTGTGGATAACCACCTGTTTAATCCACAGGCTTAAAGCACTTATCCAAGGGCCTCATTGGCACATGACCACAGACTTTTGAATCGCTGTACACAACGTAAATAAAGGCTTGTAGAGATCTATCCACAGAAAGTTGGCTCAGTAGAAATAAACATAAAAACAAAGATTTAATAAATTTCTCTCTTTTAATTTCTATTGTCCGTGATTCATCCACAGCTGGTTAAATTTTGTGCAAAGGGTTCTTTAGGAAGGGCGAAGTCCCTATACTTGCCGCCAAAGCTCCAAAACCCTTTCAACAGACAATTCCTGATTACCTACATAAGCAGGCACGAGGTGCGTGGTGGATTTCCCTTCCCGTTTTGAAGTGATCGTCATCGGCGGCGGTCATGCCGGTACCGAGGCAGCACTGGCGTCAGCACGCATGGGCGTAAAAACCCTGTTGCTCACGCACAACGTGGAAACCCTCGGTGCAATGAGTTGCAACCCCGCCATTGGTGGGATCGGCAAGAGCCATCTGGTTAAAGAAATCGACGCCCTTGGCGGCGTGATGGCCATGGCTACCGACAAGGGTGGTATTCAATTTCGCGTGCTCAACAGCCGTAAAGGCCCGGCCGTGCGTGCCACTCGGGCACAAGCCGACCGCATCCTGTACAAGGCGGCCGTACGCGAAACCCTGGAAAACCAACCGAACCTGTGGATATTTCAGCAGGCTGCGGATGACCTGATCGTTGAACAGGATCAAGTACGCGGTGTTGTCACCCAAATGGGCCTGCGTTTCTTCGCAGAATCCGTGGTGTTGACCACCGGTACCTTCCTCGGCGGACTTATCCACATCGGTATGCAGAACTATTCCGGCGGTCGCGCCGGTGATCCGCCGTCGATTGCCCTGGCAAAACGCCTGCGTGAATTGCCGCTGCGCGTCGGTCGCCTGAAAACCGGGACCCCGCCGCGTATCGATGGGCGTTCTGTGGATTTCTCGGTGATGACCGAACAGGCCGGCGATACACCGATCCCGGTGATGTCGTTCATGGGGTCCAAAGAGCAGCACCCGAAACAGGTGAGCTGCTGGATTACCCACACCAATGCGCGCACCCACGAAATCATTGCCGCGAACCTCGACCGTTCGCCGATGTATTCCGGGGTGATCGAAGGTATTGGCCCGCGTTATTGCCCATCGATTGAAGACAAGATCCATCGCTTTGCCGACAAGGAAAGCCACCAGGTCTTTATCGAGCCCGAAGGCTTGACCACCCACGAGCTGTACCCGAACGGGATTTCCACTTCCCTGCCGTTCGACGTGCAAATCCAGATCGTGCAGTCGATTCGCGGCATGGAAAACGCGCACATCGTGCGTCCGGGCTACGCCATCGAGTACGACTATTTCGATCCGCGTGACCTGAAGTACAGCCTGGAAACCAAAGTGATCGGCGGTCTGTTCTTCGCCGGACAAATCAACGGCACCACCGGTTACGAAGAAGCCGGCGCCCAAGGTTTGCTGGCCGGGACCAACGCCGCGCTGCGCGCACAGGGCAAAGACAGCTGGTGCCCGCGCCGCGATGAAGCGTACATCGGCGTGTTGGTGGATGACCTGATTACCCTGGGTACCCAGGAACCGTACCGGATGTTCACTTCCCGGGCGGAATACCGCCTGATCCTGCGCGAAGACAACGCCGACCTGCGCCTGACCGAAAAAGGTCGCGAGCTGGGCTTGGTCGATGACGCGCGTTGGGAAGCCTTCTGCAAGAAACGCGAAAGCATCACCCTGGAAGAGCAACGCCTGAAAAGCACTTGGGTTCGCCCAGGCACCGAGCAGGGCGATGCGATTGCCGAGAAATTCGGCACGCCGCTGACCCACGAGTACAACTTGCTCAACCTGCTGTCGCGCCCGGAAATCGACTACGCTGGTCTGGTCGAAGTGACTGGCGGCGGCGCAGAAGATCCACAGGTCGCCGAACAGGTCGAGATCAAGACCAAGTACGCCGGTTACATTGACCGCCAGCAGGATGAGATCGCTCGCCTGCGGGCCAGTGAAGACACCAAGCTGCCTGTGGATATCGATTACACCGGGATTTCCGGGCTGTCGAAAGAAATTCAAAGCAAGCTGGGGGTAACTCGGCCAGAAACCCTGGGCCAGGCTTCACGCATCCCCGGCGTCACGCCGGCAGCCATTTCGCTGTTGATGATTCATTTGAAAAAACGCGGCGCGGGCCGTCAGTTGGAGCAAAGCGCTTGAGTTCGTTGGTCACCTCGCAACACGCCGAAGAGTTATCCACAGGTGCGCGTCAGTTGGGCGTCGACCTGACCCCGGCCCAGCACGAATTGCTGCTGGGCTACCTGGCCCTGTTGATCAAATGGAACAAGGCCTACAACCTGACTGCGGTGCGCGATCCGGACGAAATGGTTTCGCGTCACTTGCTCGACAGCCTGAGCGTGATGCCGTTTATCGAAAACGGTCGCTGGCTCGACGTCGGCAGTGGCGGTGGCATGCCCGGCATTCCCCTGGCCATCCTGTTTCCCGAGTCGCAAGTGACCTGCCTGGACAGCAACGGCAAGAAAACCCGCTTCCTGACCCAGGTCAAACTCGAACTCAAGCTGGACAACCTGCACGTTATCCACAGTCGCGTCGAAGCCTTCACGCCTGAGCAGCCCTTCAACGGAATTGTTTCCCGGGCCTTCAGCAGCATGGAGAACTTCAGCAACTGGACTCGCCACCTCGGCGACCGTGACACCCGCTGGCTGGCAATGAAGGGCGTCCATCCAAGCGACGAGCTGTTAGCATTGCCGGCAGACTTCCACCTCGATAGCGAACACGCCTTGGCCGTACCCGGTTGCCAAGGCCAACGCCATCTGCTGATACTGCGCCGCACGGCATGATTGGGAACACAAGCAAGAATGGCTAAGGTATTCGCGATAGCGAACCAGAAAGGTGGCGTGGGCAAAACCACCACCTGCATCAACCTCGCAGCATCCCTGGTGGCTACCAAGCGCCGGGTGCTGTTGATCGATCTCGATCCACAGGGCAACGCCACCATGGGTAGCGGTGTGGATAAACACGGCCTGGAAAACTCGGTCTATGACTTGCTCATCGGCGAGTGCGACCTGGCCCAGGCCATGCACTTCTCCGAGCACGGTGGTTACCAACTGCTGCCGGCCAACCGCGATCTGACCGCGGCGGAAGTGGTGCTGCTGGAAATGCAGATGAAGGAAAGCCGTCTGCGTAGCGCCTTGGCGCCGATCCGCGAGAACTACGATTACATTTTGATCGACTGCCCACCATCGCTGTCGATGCTCACGCTGAACGCGTTGGTGGCCGCCGATGGGGTGATTATCCCCATGCAGTGCGAGTACTACGCGCTGGAAGGTTTGAGCGACCTTGTGGATAACATCAAGCGCATCGCCGAGTTGCTCAACCCGAACCTGCAGATCGAAGGCCTGTTGCGGACCATGTTCGATCCGCGCCTGAGCCTGATGAACGACGTGTCGGCGCAGCTCAAGGAACACTTTGGCGACCAGCTCTACGACACGGTGATCCCGCGCAACATCCGTCTGGCCGAAGCGCCAAGCTACGGCATGCCTGCGCTGGCGTACGACAAATCCTCGCGTGGCGCCATTGCCTACCTGGCCCTGGCCGGCGAGATGGTTCGCCGTCAACGCCGCAACTCACGCACCGCTGCAGCCCAGCCAACTTAAGGAATCCCCATGGCCGTCAAGAAACGAGGTCTCGGACGTGGACTGGATGCACTGCTGAGTGGTCCGACCGTCACATCGCTTGAAGAGCAAGCGGTGCAGGCCGACGAGCGCGAGCTGCAACACCTGCCCCTGGACCTGATCCAGCGCGGCAAATACCAGCCACGCCGGGACATGGACCCCCAGGCGCTGGAAGAACTGGCCAATTCGATCAAGGCCCAGGGCGTGATGCAGCCGATCGTGGTCCGCCCGATCGGTGGCGGGCGCTTTGAAATCATCGCCGGTGAACGCCGCTGGCGTGCCAGCCAGCAGGCCGGCAAGGAAACCATCCCGGCGATGGTGCGCGATGTGCCGGATGAAACCGCGATCGCCATGGCGTTGATCGAGAACATCCAGCGTGAAGACCTCAACCCGGTCGAAGAAGCGATTGCGTTGCAGCGCTTGCAGCAGGAATTCCAGCTGACCCAGCAGCAAGTGGCCGACGCAGTGGGCAAGTCCCGCGTGACCGTGTCCAACCTGCTGCGATTGATCGCGCTGCCGGAAGTCATCAAGACCATGCTGTCCCATGGCGACCTGGAAATGGGTCACGCCCGTGCTTTGCTGGGTTTGCCGGAAAATCAACAGGTTGAAGGGGCGCGACACGTTGTCGCACGAGGGCTCACCGTTCGTCAGACCGAGGCCCTGGTTCGCCAGTGGTTGAGCGGCAAACCTGCACCGGTCGAAACGAGCAAACCTGATCCGGATATCGCCCGTCTCGAGCAGCGCCTGGCCGAACGCCTAGGCTCTGCGGTGCAGATTCGCCACGGGAAGAAAGGCAAAGGCCAATTGGTCATCGGCTATAACTCTCTCGATGAGCTGCAGGGCGTCCTTGCCCACATCCGCTGAAACATTTACTCATGTAGCGTGTGATCGGAAATCACTACCCGGCAGTTGAATAGGGGCAGAACCGCCCCTATACTCTGCGCGCATTTTGTCGGCACAAATTATGCCAAGTTATTGATTTCCGGCAGCCGACCATTGAGGAGCAAGAGTGATGGAAACCCGCACGCCAAACACGTTGCCGTTCCATCGCTTGGCTGTTTTTCCGGTTTTATTGGCTCAATTTGTCATTTCGCTGATCGCCGCTTTGGCGCTTTGGTACTGGCATGGAGTCGTTGCCGGATATTCAGGACTTTGCGGAGGCCTGATAGCCTTGCTGCCCAATATGTATTTTGCTCACAGGGCCTTTCGGTTTTCCGGCGCCCGAGCAGCCCAGGCGATCGTCCGGTCATTTTATGCCGGCGAAGCAGGGAAACTGATTTTGACGGCAGTGCTGTTTGCACTGACCTTTGCAGGTGTGAAGCCATTGGCGCCGCTGGCTGTATTCGGCGTCTTCGTGTTGACCCAACTGGTCAGCTGGTTCGCTCCCCTGCTAATGAAAACAAGACTTTCGAAACCTTAGGGCGTTTGAGGCAACCATGGCAGAAACAACCGCTTCGGGCTATATCCAGCACCACTTGCAGAACCTGACCTTCGGTCAGCTTCCTAATGGCGGCTGGGGCTTTGCCCACTCCGCAGCAGAGGCCAAAGAAATGGGCTTCTGGGCTTTCCACCTGGATACTCTGGGTTGGTCGGTCGCATTGGGTCTGATCTTCGTCCTGATTTTCCGCATGGCGGCAAAGAAGGCGACTTCCGGTCAGCCAGGTGCTTTGCAGAACTTCGTTGAAGTATTGGTCGAATTCGTCGATGGCAGCGTGAAAGACAGCTTCCATGGCCGTAGCCCGGTGATTGCACCGCTGGCACTGACCATCTTCGTCTGGGTGTTCCTGATGAACGCCGTCGACCTGATCCCGGTTGACTGGATTCCTCAGCTCGCCATGGCGATCAGCGGCGACCCGCACATCCCATTCCGTGCCGTATCGACCACTGACCCTAACGCTACCCTGGGCATGGCCCTGTCGGTATTCGCGTTGATCATTTTCTACAGCATCAAGATCAAGGGCATCGGCGGCTTCATCGGCGAACTGACCCTGCACCCGTTCGGCAGCAAGAACATCTTCGTTCAAGCCCTGCTGATCCCGGTGAACTTTCTGCTGGAATTCGTGACCCTGATCGCCAAGCCGATCTCCCTGGCTCTGCGACTGTTCGGCAACATGTATGCCGGCGAGCTGGTGTTCATTCTGATCGCTGTGATGTTCGGCAGCGGCCTGCTCTGGCTTAGCGGCCTGGGCATTGTTCTGCAGTGGGCGTGGGCTGTGTTCCACATCCTGATCATCACCCTGCAGGCCTTCATCTTCATGATGCTGACCATCGTCTACCTGTCGATGGCGCACGAAGAGAACCATTAAGACCAGTCTCGACTAGTCTGATGTCCTTCCCGGTCAAACGGGAAGGTAGGCCCTACCGGGCTATGAAACGATTTGTTTTACCGCTTTAAAATCTAAAAAACCTAAACCATACGACGTAAAAGTCGGGAGGAAAGATGGAAACTGTAGTTGGTCTAACCGCTATCGCTGTTGCACTGTTGATCGGCCTGGGCGCCCTGGGTACTGCCATTGGTTTCGGCCTGCTGGGCGGCAAGTTCCTGGAAGGCGCAGCGCGTCAGCCAGAAATGGTTCCAATGCTGCAAGTTAAAATGTTCATCGTCGCCGGCCTGCTCGACGCCGTGACCATGATCGGTGTTGGTATCGCTCTGTTCTTCACCTTCGCGAACCCTTTCGTTGGTCAACTCGCCGGTTAATCACTCGTCTTTTCGAGTGATTGGTGTGTTGTGCAACGAATGAGCGAGGTATTGGCGTGAACATTAATGCAACCATTATTGGTCAGTCCTTAGCGTTCTTGATTTTTGTCGTTTTCTGCATGAAGTTCGTATGGCCTCCGGTCATCGCAGCTCTGCACGAACGTCAGAAGAAGATTGCGGATGGACTGGACGCTGCAGCACGAGCAGCTCGCGACCTGGAGTTGGCCCAAGATAAAGCGGGTCAGCAACTGCGCGAAGCGAAAGCTCAAGCAGCCGAAATCATTGAGCAAGCCAAGAAACGCGGTAACCAGATCGTTGAAGAGGCTGTTGAAAAAGCCCGTATCGACGCTGACCGTGTGAAGGTTCAGGCTCAGGCCGAGATCGAGCAGGAACTGAACAGTGTCAAAGACGCGCTGCGTGCCCAACTGGGTGCCCTGGCCGTTGGCGGTGCTGAGAAGATCCTGGGTGCCACAATCGATCAAAACGCGCACGCGGAGCTGGTTAACAAACTGGCTGCTGAAATTTAAGCGAGGGCGATCATGGCAGAATTGACCACGTTGGCCCGACCTTACGCTAAGGCAGCCTTCGAGCACGCCCAGGCCCACCAGCAGCTGGCCTCTTGGTCAGCCATGCTCGGCCTGGCTGCAGCAGTGTCGCAAGACGACACCATGCAGCGCGTGCTCAAGGCCCCGCGACTGACGAGCGCAGACAAGGCCGCCACTTTTATTGAAGTGTGCGGCGACAAGTTTGATGTGAAAGTGCAGAACTTCTTGCACGTCGTTGCCGAAAACGACCGTCTCCTGCTTCTGCCGGAGATTGCCGCTCTGTTCGACCTGTACAAGGCCGAGCAAGAGAAATCGGTAGACGTTGAAGTGACCAGTGCTTTCGCATTGAACCAAGAACAGCAAGACAAACTCGCCAAGGTTCTCAGTGCACGACTCGACCGGGAAGTGCGCCTGCAAGTTGCGGAAGACAAATCCCTCATTGGGGGCATTGTCATTCGCGCCGGCGACCTGGTTATCGATGGCTCGATTCGCGGCAAACTCGCGAATCTTGCCGAAGCATTGAAATCTTGAGTTTGAAGGGGCAGCAGAGCAATGCAGCAACTCAATCCTTCCGAAATAAGTGAAATTATCAAGGGCCGCATCGACAAGCTCGATGTGACCTCCCAAGCCCGTAACGAAGGCACTGTCGTCAGCGTATCTGACGGTATCGTGCGGATTCACGGTCTGGCCGACGTAATGTCCGGCGAGATGATCGAGTTTCCGGGCGGCGTCTTCGGTATGGCCCTCAACCTGGAGCAGGACTCCGTAGGTGCCGTTATTCTCGGCGCATACCAGTCCCTGGCCGAAGGCATGAGCGCCAAGTGCACTGGCCGTATCCTGGAAGTTCCGGTTGGTAAGGAACTGCTGGGTCGCGTAGTCGACGCACTGGGTAACCCTGTTGACGGTAAAGGTCCACTGGGCAACACCGAGACCGACGCGGTCGAGAAAGTTGCTCCAGGCGTGATCTGGCGTAAGTCGGTAGACCAGCCTGTACAGACTGGCTACAAGGCTGTCGATGCCATGATCCCTGTCGGCCGTGGCCAGCGTGAGCTGATCATCGGTGACCGTCAGATCGGTAAAACCGCTCTGGCCATCGACGCGATCATCAACCAGAAAGACAGCGGCATTTTCTGCGTCTACGTAGCTATCGGTCAGAAGCAATCGACCATCGCCAACGTGGTTCGCAAGCTGGAAGAGAACGGCGCACTGAAGAACACGATCATCGTGGCTGCCAGTGCTTCGGAATCTCCTGCGCTGCAATACCTGGCTCCGTATGCCGGTTGCACCATGGGTGAATTCTTCCGCGACCGCGGTGAAGACGCACTGATCGTTTATGACGATCTGTCCAAGCAAGCAGTGGCTTACCGCCAGATTTCCCTGCTGCTGCGCCGTCCACCAGGTCGTGAAGCCTACCCAGGCGACGTGTTCTATCTCCACTCCCGTCTGCTGGAGCGCGCATCCCGCGTTTCGGAAGAGTACGTAGAGAAGTTCACCAACGGCGCAGTGACCGGCAAAACCGGTTCCCTGACCGCACTGCCGATCATCGAAACCCAGGCTGGCGACGTTTCCGCGTTCGTTCCGACCAACGTGATTTCCATCACCGACGGTCAGATCTTCCTGGAATCGGCCATGTTCAACTCGGGCATCCGCCCTGCAGTGAACGCCGGTGTTTCGGTATCCCGTGTGGGTGGTGCCGCTCAGACCAAGATCATCAAGAAGCTCTCCGGTGGTATCCGTACCGCTCTGGCTCAGTACCGTGAACTGGCGGCATTCGCCCAGTTCGCTTCTGACCTGGACGAAGCGACCCGTAAGCAACTTGAGCATGGTCAGCGCGTTACCGAGCTGATGAAGCAGAAGCAATACGCCCCAATGTCGATCGCTGACATGGCGTTGTCGCTGTATGCCGCTGAGCGTGGGTTCCTGACTGACGTCGAAATCGCCAAGGTTGGCAGCTTTGAACAAGCGCTGATTGCTTACTTCAACCGCGATCACGCCGACTTGTTGGCCAAGATCAACGTGAAGGGTGACTTCAATGACGAAATCGACGCTGGCCTGAAAGCCGGTATCGAGAAGTTCAAGGCCACCCAAACCTGGTAAGCCGCAGCGGGGGCCGCAAGGCTCCCGCTTGCTAACCTGATAGGTGTTACATGGCAGGCGCAAAAGAGATTCGCAGTAAGATTGCGAGCATCAAAAGCACGCAAAAAATTACCAGCGCCATGGAAAAAGTGGCGGTCAGCAAAATGCGCAAGGCACAAATGCGCATGGCTGCTAGCCGTCCTTATGCGGAGCGTATCCGCCAGGTAATTGGGCATCTGGCCAACGCCAACCCGGAATACCGCCACCCGTTCATGATCGACCGCGAAGTTAAGCGTGTGGGTTATGTGGTTGTGAGCAGTGACCGTGGTTTGTGCGGTGGTTTGAATACCAACCTGTTCAAGGCCCTGGTCAAGGACATGGCGGTAAACCGCGAAAACGGCGTCGAGATCGATCTGTGTGTAGTTGGTAGCAAGGGTGCGGCCTTTTTCCGTAACTTCGGCGGCAACGTCGTAGCAGCTATCAGCCACCTGGGTGAAGAGCCGTCGATCAATGATTTGATCGGCAGTGTGAAGGTGATGCTGGATGCATACCTGGAAGGCCGGATTGACCGCCTCTCCGTGGTATCCAACAAGTTCATCAACACCATGACCCAGCAGCCAACCGTGGAGCAATTGATTCCACTGGTGGCGACTCCGGATCAGGAACTCAAGCACCACTGGGACTACCTCTACGAACCAGACGCCAAAGAGCTGCTTGACGGCTTGATGGTGCGCTACGTGGAGTCGCAGGTGTACCAGGCGGTGGTCGAGAACAACGCAGCTGAACAAGCGGCGCGGATGATCGCGATGAAAAACGCTACCGATAACGCCGGTGATCTGATCAGCGATTTGCAGCTGATCTACAACAAGGCGCGTCAGGCTGCGATCACCCAAGAGATCTCGGAAATCGTCGGCGGCGCTGCCGCGGTTTAACGGTTCAAATATTCAGAGGATCCAGCTATGAGTAGCGGACGTATCGTTCAAATCATCGGCGCCGTTATCGACGTGGAATTTCCACGCGACAGCGTACCGAGCATCTACAACGCGCTGAAAGTACAAGGCGCGGACACTACTCTGGAAGTTCAGCAGCAGCTGGGCGACGGCGTAGTTCGTACCATTGCGATGGGTTCCACCGAAGGCTTGAAGCGCGGTCTGGACGTTGTCGACTCTGGCGCAGCCATCTCCGTACCGGTCGGTAAAGCGACCCTGGGCCGGATCATGGACGTACTGGGCAACCCGATTGACGAAGCTGGCCCGATCGACACCGAAGAGCGCTGGGGCATTCACCGTCCAGCACCTTCGTTCGCGGAACAAGCTGGCGGCAACGACCTGCTGGAAACCGGCATCAAGGTTATCGACCTGGTTTGCCCGTTCGCCAAGGGCGGTAAAGTCGGTCTGTTCGGTGGTGCCGGTGTAGGCAAGACCGTAAACATGATGGAACTGATCCGTAACATCGCCATCGAGCACAGCGGTTATTCCGTGTTCGCCGGTGTGGGCGAGCGTACCCGTGAGGGTAACGACTTCTACCACGAGATGAAGGACTCCAACGTTCTGGACAAAGTGGCACTGGTTTACGGTCAGATGAACGAGCCGCCGGGTAACCGTCTGCGCGTAGCACTGACCGGCCTGACCATGGCCGAGAAGTTCCGTGACGAAGGTAACGACGTTCTGCTGTTCGTCGACAACATCTACCGTTACACCTTGGCCGGTACTGAAGTATCCGCACTGCTGGGCCGTATGCCTTCCGCAGTAGGTTACCAGCCGACCCTGGCCGAAGAGATGGGCGTTCTGCAAGAACGTATCACTTCGACCAAGGAAGGTTCGATCACTTCGATCCAAGCGGTATACGTACCTGCGGATGACTTGACTGACCCGTCGCCAGCCACCACCTTTGCCCACTTGGACGCCACCGTCGTTCTGTCCCGTGACATCGCTTCCCTGGGTATCTACCCAGCGGTCGATCCACTCGACTCGACTTCGCGCCAGCTGGACCCGAACGTGATCGGCCAGGAGCACTACGACACCGCTCGCGGCGTTCAGTACGTGCTGCAGCGTTACAAAGAACTGAAGGACATCATTGCGATCCTGGGTATGGACGAGCTGTCGGAAGCCGACAAGCAGTTGGTAAACCGTGCTCGTAAGATCCAGCGTTTCTTGTCGCAGCCGTTCTTCGTGGCTGAAGTCTTCACCGGTGCCTCGGGTAAATACGTTTCCCTGAAAGACACCATTGCTGGCTTCAAAGGCATCCTCAACGGTGACTACGACCACCTGCCAGAACAAGCGTTCTACATGGTTGGCGGCATCGAAGAAGCGATCGAGAAAGCCAAGAAACTGTAATCCAAGCGCCCGGAAACGGGCGCTCATCAGGTTGAGGCAATCAGATGGCTATGACAGTCCATTGCGATATCGTCAGCGCGGAAGGGGAAATCTTCTCCGGTCTGGTAGAGATGGTGATTGCACACGGCGAACTCGGTGACCTGGGTATTGCCATGGGTCACGCGCCGTTGATCACCAGCTTGAAGCCGGGTCCGATCACTCTGACCAAGCAAGGCGGGGAAAAGGAGGTGTTTTACATCTCCGGTGGTTTCCTTGAGGTTCAGCCGAACATGGTCAAGGTACTTGCCGACACCGTGCAACGTGCTGGCGACCTGGATGAAGCCTCCGCTCAGGAAGCCGTCAAGGCTGCCGAGAAGGCCCTGAACGAAAAGGGTGCGGACTTCGACTACAGCGCTGCTGCTGTACGTCTGGCCGAGGCTGCAGCCCAGCTGCGCACGCTCCAGCAGATCCGCAAGAAGTAAGCGGCCACGCCGTCTTGTTTCATGTGCGATTGATTAAAAAGGGTAGCCTCGGCTACCCTTTTTCTTTTTCAGCCATACACTTCTCTGGTCTGACGTCGGACCGCCCAGGATTGGTAGCCATTCATGTCTCTTGAAATCGTCATTCTCGCCGCAGGCCAAGGCACCCGCATGCGTTCGGCCCTGCCCAAGGTGCTGCATCCTGTTGCCGGCAACTCCATGCTTGGCCATGTTATCCACAGCGCCCGGCAGCTCGATCCACAGCGCATTCATGTGGTGATCGGCCACGGTGCCGATGTGGTGCGTGAACGCCTGGCCGCGGACGACCTGAATTTCGTATTGCAAGACCAGCAACTGGGCACCGGCCACGCCACTGCGCAAGCCGTGCCATTTATCACCGCCGACACCGTGCTGATCCTCTACGGTGACGTGCCGCTGATCGAAGTGGAAACCCTGCAACGCCTGCTCAAGCACGTAGTACCTGGGCAGATGGGCCTGCTCACCGTTGAACTGGAAGACCCGACGGGCTATGGCCGTATCGTGCGCAACGCTGACGGCAAGGTCGCGGCCATCGTCGAGCATAAAGATGCCAGCGAAGCCCAGCGGGCCATCACCGAAGGCAACACCGGAATCATGGCGGTGCCTGCCAATAAGCTCGCCGACTGGATGAGCCGCCTGTCCAACAACAACGTCCAGGGCGAGTATTACCTCACCGACGTGATTGAGATGGCCGTGAGCGATGGCCTGCTGGTCGCCACCGAGCAGCCCCTCGACCCGATGGAAGTGCAGGGCGCCAACGACCGCAAGCAACTGGCCGAGCTGGAGCGTCACTACCAACTGCGTGAAGGCCGTCGCCTGATGGCCCAGGGCGTGACCCTGCGCGACCCGGCGCGTTTCGATGTACGCGGCGAAGTGACCGTGGGCCGCGACGTGCTGATCGACATCAACGTGATCCTCGAAGGCCGCGTAATCATCGAAGACGACGTGGTGATCGGCCCGAACTGTGTAATCAAGGACAGCACCCTGCGCAAAGGCGTGGTGGTCAAGGCCAACAGCCACCTGGACGGCGCGGTGATGGGTGAGGGCAGCGATGCCGGCCCGTTCGCCCGCCTGCGCCCTGGTAGCGTGCTGGAAGCCAAGGCCCATGTGGGTAACTTTGTCGAACTGAAAAACGCCCACCTGGGCGAAGGTGCCAAGGCCGGTCACCTGACGTACCTGGGCGATGCGGTCATCGGCGCGCGCACCAACATCGGTGCCGGCACCATCACTTGCAACTACGATGGCGCCAACAAGCACGTCACCGTGTTGGGCGAAGACGTGTTCATCGGCTCCAACAATTCGCTGGTGGCCCCGGTGAAGGTGGGCGATGGCGCCACCACGGCGGCGGGCTCCACCATCAACCAGGATGTGGATAACTTGCAGCTCGGTGTGGCCCGCGCCCGCCAGCGCAACATCGACGGCTGGAAGCGCCCGGTCAAAATCAAGAAGAGCTGAGTTATCCACAATTTCACCCTTAACAAATATCTAGTGTGGGAGCGGGCTTGCTCGCTCCCACATTTGGTTTGTGATGGATTGAAAATTTTGCATGTCCTGCTTGACGACGTTAAGCCAATAGGTTTTGATTGCCTTCGTTATCTTTCGAAACGAAACTTATCATCACCATGTCGAAACGAAATACACCCCAACGCCGCCACAACATCCTGGCCTTGCTCAATGAACAGGGCGAAGTCAGCGTGGACGAATTGGCCAAGCATTTCGAAACCTCGGAAGTGACCATCCGCAAGGACCTGGCTGCCCTCGAAAGCAACGGCCTGCTGCTGCGTCGCTACGGTGGCGCCATCACCATGCCCCAGGAATTGGTCGGCGACGCTGCCCAGCCCATCTCGGTGTACAAGCGCGCCATCGCCCGTGCCGCCGTGATGCGCCTTCGCGAACACGCCCGCATCATCATCGACAGCGGCAGCACCACCGCCGCGATGATCCCCGAACTGGGCCACCAGCCCGGCCTGGTGGTGATGACCAACTCCCTGCACGTGGCCAGCGCCTTGAGCGAACTGGAACACGAACCGGTGCTGTTGATGACCGGCGGCACCTGGGACCCTCACTCGGATTCGTTCCAAGGCCAGGTCGCCGAGCAGGTGCTACGGTCCTATGACTTTGACCAGCTGTTCATCGGCGCCGACGGCATCGATCTGCAGCGCGGCACCACCACCTTCAACGAACTGCTGGGCCTGAGCCGCGTCATGGCCGAAGTCGCCCGGGAAGTCGTGGTGATGGTCGAATCCGACAAGATCGGCCGCAAGATCCCCAACCTGGAACTGCCCTGGAGCAGCGTCCATACCCTTATTACCGATGATCGCCTGCCGCTTGAGGCCCGCGACCAGATCCAAGCCCGCGGCATTACGCTGATATGCGCGGCAATCATCTAGGAGAAACAACATGTGTGGAATTGTTGGCGCAGTCGCCGAACGTAACGTAACTGCCATCCTGCTCGAAGGCCTCAAGCGCCTGGAATACCGTGGCTATGACAGCGCCGGCGTGGCGGTCTTCACCAACGCCGGCAAGCTGGAGCGCATGCGCCGTCCGGGCAAGGTCAGCGAGTTGGAACAGGCCCTGGCCGGCGAGCCGCTGGTCGGTCGCCTGGGCATTGCCCACACCCGCTGGGCGACCCACGGCGCACCGTGCGAGCGTAACGCCCACCCACACTTCTCCGGCGACCTGGCGGTGGTGCACAACGGCATCATCGAAAACCACGAAGTGCTGCGCGAGCAACTCAAGGGCCTGGGCTACGTGTTCACCTCGGACACCGACACCGAAGTCATCGCCCACCTGCTCAACCACAAACTCAAGGACCACAGCGACCTGACCACCGCCCTCAAGGCCACGGTCAAGGAACTGCACGGCGCCTACGGCCTGGCCGTGGTCAGCGCGAGCCAACCCGACCGCGTGGTCGCCGCCCGCAGTGGCAGCCCGCTGGTGATCGGCCTGGGCCTGGGGGAAAACTTCCTCGCCTCCGACCAACTGGCCCTGCGCCAGGTCACTGACCGCTTCATGTACCTGGAAGAAGGCGATATTGCCGATATCCGCCGTGAAAGCGTGCAGATCTGGGACGTGAACGGCAACACCGTCGAACGCGAAGCCGTGCAGTACCGCGACGGCGCCGAAGCGGCCGACAAAGGCGAGTTCCGCCACTTCATGCTCAAGGAAATCCATGAGCAGCCAGCCGTGGTGCAACGCACGCTGGAAGGCCGCCTGAGCCAGAACCAGGTGCTGGTCAACGCCTTCGGCCCACAAGCCGCCGAGCTGTTCGCCAACGTGCGCAATGTGCAGATCGTCGCGTGCGGCACCAGCTACCACGCTGGCATGGTTGCCCGTTACTGGCTGGAAGAACTGGCCGGCATCCCGTGCCAGGTCGAAGTCGCCAGCGAGTTCCGCTACCGCAAGGTGGTGGTGCAGCCCGACACCCTGTTCGTGACCATCTCCCAGTCCGGCGAAACCGCCGACACCCTGGCCGCCCTGCGTAACGCCAAGGAACTGGGCTTCCTCGCCAGCCTGGCGATCTGCAACGTCAGCATCAGTTCCCTGGTACGTGAATCCGACCTGACCCTGCTGACCCAGGCCGGCCGCGAAATCGGCGTCGCCTCCACCAAAGCCTTCACCACCCAACTCGTTGGCCTGCTGTTGCTGACCCTGTCCCTGGGCCAAGTGCGCGGCACCCTCGCCGAAGGCGTCGAAGCCACCCTGGTCGAAGAACTGCGCCGCCTGCCCACCCGCCTCGGCGAAGCCCTGGCCATGGACAGCACCGTGGAAAAAGTCGCCGAGCTGTTTGCCGACAAGAACCACACCCTGTTCCTCGGCCGTGGCGCGCAATACCCGGTGGCGATGGAAGGCGCGCTCAAGCTCAAGGAAATCTCCTACATTCACGCCGAAGCCTACCCGGCCGGCGAGCTGAAACACGGCCCACTGGCCCTGGTGGATGACGACATGCCGGTGGTCACCGTCGCGCCGAACAACGAACTGCTGGAAAAGCTCAAGTCCAACCTGCAGGAAGTGCGCGCCCGTGGCGGCCAACTGGTGGTGTTCGCCGACGAAAAAGCCGGCATGACCAACGGCGAAGGCACCCACGTCATCAACATGCCGCACATCAACGACATCCTCTCGCCGATCCTCTACACCATCCCGCTGCAACTGCTGTCGTACTACGTTGCCGTGCTCAAGGGCACAGATGTGGATCAGCCGCGTAACCTGGCGAAGTCGGTGACGGTGGAGTAACCCCGCTTATCCTGGAGGCCCGCCGTGGCTACTAACAATAAAGATTGACACTTAACAATAAAGATTGACACGCCGTAACATAGATTGACACAAGGCCGAAACCCCCGTATTTACGGGGTTTTCCATTTTTTGGCTGAGCCATCGGTCTAGATTCTCCGCTTCGTTCCGCTCCGGGAGTAGGCTAAAGAGGGCTGTACCATGAACAGGTGGTGGGCGATTTTTTCCTATAACTATTTTTCAGGGCGAGGAGAGGCGGTCCCGGCGGACGAAGGAGGTAGCATTGCGCGGTCGTAGGTTTTCGTCTGAGACAGATATTCAGCGGCATATTTCGAATGGATTCGGTAGCGGAGCTGGTGCCAGTTATCTGCCGTGGCTGCGCGTCCAAGACGTGCCTTCCAGAGGACGCTCCCACAAGATCCAAGGTGTGAAGATCGATCGCCTCCATCACCTCTTTTCCGACCTAGAGCGCGCCTATTTTTTGGTATGTGAATTTTCGGAAAATGTTGTGGATATACGCGAGCAGTATCCATTGCTACCGCGAGAAAGTGCTCAAGCAATCGCGAGCTCTATGGGAGTGCGATACCCGAAGTATCCGAAGACAGTGCTTCCTTACGTTATGACCACGGATTTTTTATTAACGATAAAAAAGCCCGATGGCAGCTTTAAATCCGTAGCCAGAACAATTAAATACCGCACTGACCTCGAAGGCAAAAAAGCCAGGAGGACGTTGGAAAAATTTGAGATCGAAAAGCGTTTCTGGACTGGCCAACACGTTGATTGGGCCATTGTCACTGAAGAAATGTTCAGCCCCGATTTGATCAAGAATTTAGGCTTACTCAGGAAGTTCGCTCAACTGCCGCGCGCCTTGGCAGAGCCATCATTACACACAGATTTTCTGGGGCACTTAGCGAGCTGTCGTCCCTACCCGTGGAGTACTGCTGAATCTCTGCGAAAGATTGCCGCACGTTTATTTATCTCCTATCAAGACTCTCGGGCTTTATATCATCACCTGATATGGGCTAAGTCGATCAAGGTAGATTTGGTTGGTACTCCCATTCAAATGACTGCGCCACTACCAACATTTGAAATCATTGAGAAACCAATGAAAATTTCACTGACGGCGGAGGGCCTATCATGAAAGTCCAAGTCAATGATTGTTTCGAACCGCTTACTGAGTTTTCCGTCGTGCCGGGCTTCGTTAGGGTCTTGTACCTCAATGAGCGATACGATGCGGTCGTTTTGATCCAATTAACGGATCCGCCCCGCCAGCCGATTGGTTTAGGCCTGGAGGAGCTTCGCGGATCCGTCATTGCAGGTGATACGAAGCTAGCCAAGGTCGTTACGCCTGAGTTTCTCTTAGTGTTAGAGGATGACTTGGATGAGAAAAAGAAGCGGGAAAGGGATGAAAAGTGGAACATCATCGCACCCCTGATCGACTCAGATTATCCAGGTCAGATATTCGCTCCTGGTGAGATGGGTCAAATGGTCGGCGCTAGAGCTGTTGAGCTCGGTATACAGCGCAAGAGCATCTATCGACTTCTGTACCGTTACTGGATCAATGGCCAAGTTCGAAATGCGCTCTTGAAAAACTATGCGGGCGTCGGAGTTCCTGAGCGCAAGTATGATCCCGCAAAGCCCCCAGGTAGGAAGCCAAGGTATCAAGGTATTGCCGTTTCACCGACCAAGGTTATCGATGCCGTGGATAAGCGCTGTATCCGTATCGGCTACTCGTTATTTGTCGGGGATAAGACTTCTACGATAACCAACGCCTATGTTGAGATGCTCAGGAGGTTCTATACCGCGAAAGACCTGTCGAAAAATCCAGAATCAGGCGGTCGTTTGCTACCCGAATCGGAAATTCCTTCCTTTAGACAGTTCGATTATTGGGGAAAGCAATATTTCGACGAGGTTGAAACTGAACGTGGCCGTAAGGGAATGCGTAAGTGGCTAAAAGATTGCCGCCCCCTTTCTGGAACCGTCCGTGACTGGCTTCGTGGCCCCTGCCATCAGTTTGAGATCGATGCCACCATTGCGGACATTTATCTCGTGAACGGATACTCCAGGCGAATGCTCATTGGACGGCCGGTTGTGTACGTCGTCATTGATAGCTTTTCCGGCATGATCGTCGGTCTCTACATCGGATTAGAGGGCCCGAGTTGGAACGGAGCCAGGCAAGCGCTTTTCAACGCTTTCACTTCGAAGGTTGAGTTTTGCGCTACCAATGGGGTCACAATCGATTCAGGGGAATGGGCCTGTCATCACCTCCCACATCACATCTACGCTGATCGAGGCGAGATGTTGGGGAAAGCAGCTGAGGGTCTTGCCACTGGCCTGAATATCGAGCTGGGAATCGCTCCGCCTTACCGCCCTGACTGGAAGTCGATGGTTGAGAGCCGGTTCGGTATCCTGAACAACCTGACAGGCATCAGGTGGCTTCCTGGTGGTGTAGCTGCTAGGGAGAAGGAACGTGGCGAGCGAGATTACCGACTCGATGCAACGCTGAGCATTAAAGAGTTCACCAAGATTATCATCCAGTGTGTCCTTCACTATAACCGCTTCAACAGGCAGCCCGACAGGCTCACTCAAGAGATGATGAACGACGGTGTCGATCCGACGCCGTCAGGTATCTGGACTTGGGCATTAGAAAATGGTCATGTCGAACCAAACAATCATCCCGACGAGCTGGTCTATCTCCATTTGCTTCCGCGCGAGCAAGCGACGGTGCAAAAGGGTGGTGTGCTATTCCGAGGGATGCACTATGTCTGTGATGTAGCGATCGAGAACAACTGGTTTGCGAAGGCCCGTAGCCGCGGGGTTTGGTCGATAGAGTGTTGGTATGACCCAAATTCCTCAGCACATATCTGGATTCGGGGAGACAACAAACAGTTCATCCGTTGCGATTTGCGTAAGTCTGATAGCAAGTATGCTGGTTATCGATCCGATGAGATTTTCGATCTGCTCGAAGCTTACCGCCAGACTCCACCGACTCATAAACGCGCTGAGTTGGAGAGTCGGATTTCGCTGCTGGAGGAAGTTAATCAAGTCGTCAGCGGTGCGATCGCTGAGCGAAATGATGAGCCAGCGCCTGCGACCAAAGCTGAGATGATTGGAAATATTCGTGAGAATCGCGCCGTTGAGCGCCTCAAGGAGCGTGAGACCGCCCATGTGCCAGAGGGTGTAAGGATTGAATCGCCTGTGCTCAAGACAGAGATCTCCCAAGATCGCTCAGAAAACTTTGCCGGCCCTCGCAGCGCTCAGGTTATCGATATGCTCAAACGCCTGCGCCCAGGACAAAACTCATGAAAGGCGCCCAAGTTTTCGCAAGCTACACGAAGCAGGCGATAGCGGACTACGCGGGAAATCCACTCATCGAAGCGCTGCCACCGATCTTCTCAGAAGAGGTGGCAATGCAACTAATCTCGAACTTCCCCCGTCCTGTTGATCCAGAAGAGCTGACCCTCGACCGATCGACTCGGGTTCACTGCATCGACCGGTTGAGAACGGTGGTCCAGCCTTTGTTGGTCCACATGGATCTGGAGTCCGTATTTTCATTGCTGGTACGACGTGGGTACGTCGGACGCAACCCGACCTCTCCAGACACTGTCAGACATCTTCACTCACTTTCGGGCGCACAGCGCTACCACGATGGATTTAAGTCCACTGCCGAAACGTTCAGTCTGGTTGGCCTTAGTGGCATTGGAAAGTCCACCGCACTCGAAGCCATTTTGAGTCTCTACCCTCAAACGATTCGCCACGAGCGTTATGAAGGAAAGCAGTTCGTTCATACCCAGATCACCTGGCTCAAGCTTGACTGCCCCCGAGATGGTTCGCTGGCAGGCTTCTGTCAGCAATTTTTCTATGCGGTCGGGCGAGCTTTAGGTGATGAGGATTACTACAAGCGGTATAGGGCTCGGAACATCAATGACTCGTTGCAACAAATGGAACAGGTTGCGAGTACATTTTTCATCGGAGCTTTGCTGATCGACGAACTTCAGAACCTGCACCTCGCGAAAACTGGGGGCAAGGACAACATGCTGAATTTCTTCCTCCATCTAGTGAACAACATCGGAATTCCTGTGGTGTTCATCGGGACAAATTCGATGATCAGCCTATTTTCGGACGTCATGCGCAACGCAAGGCGTTGCTGCGGCGTCGGGGTACTCGAATTTAAACGTTTTGAGAAGGACGATGACGAGTGGCGCATGCTTGTTGAAAACCTCTGGAGCTATCAGTGGTACCAGCAGCCGGTCGAACTGACAGAGGATGTGTTTGATGCGCTGTATGAGCATACACAAGGGGTCACCGACTTTTTGGTGAAGCTTTTGGTGCTCAGTCAAAGGTATGCGATCCAGAGTGGTTCGGAATGCGTTACCGCCGAGACAATTGCGTTGGTGAGCAACACCAAGATGCAGATATTGAAGCCAGCTTTGTCCGCTCTGCGAAGCCGAGATCCGAAACGGATGCGGCAGTTCGATGATTTGCTTCCGATTGAAGACCAACTAAGCGACATGATGGCGTTCGATGGTGTGGCTCGGCCGGAGCGACTGGCATTGCTGCGCAGTGTCATCAGTCGCAGCGACAATAGTGCTACCAAACCTAATGTGGCGGCCGTTAACCAAGTCAAATCGCAGTCACCTGCGGCGGTGGCGGTTGAGACCTCAGAGGCACAGGCGCTAAGTGAAAGTGAAGACTCCATTGAGGCGTTGAAGAGCGCCGGTTGGATAAGCAGTGATCTCTTTGAGTTTTCTCCGTTGTATCGGAAGGGGTGAATTAAGGGTGACGAAATGGGGCTCAAATTCCATTTCTTTCCGGCCGTTTTCCACGATGAGACGCTTCACAGCGTTCTCTCAAGATACGCCCGGCTCTGTGGCGTACGTAGTTGCGCAGCAGTTTTCGATGGAGCGCAGTCCGCGAAATGCTTTTCGCAGAACGTTGCTTTTCCATGTCGACTAGCTGAGCTTGTCGAGGCGCTGCCGTGTGATACAGGCTTATCGCTAGCCGCTGTTATAAAGCGCCATACGCAACTGCCCTACTACGAACCTTTTTTGACCCCGCAACAGGTGGACGACGCCAATATCTTGATGGCGGGAAACGGCAAGGGGTTGATGCTAAGGTTGGGGTTAATCGCGAGCCGACTCGAGTTTGCTTCGAGAGTGCGATTTTGCTTCGACTGTGTCCAACAGGACATGGCCTGTGTGGGAGCAGCGTACTGGCACCGTGTGCATCAGCTTCCAGGCGTTTTGATCTGTCCCCACCATGGAACCCCGTTGAGGTTCCTTGATTACCGCTGGTTGAGCAGAAACTCTCGAAGAATGCATTTACCGGACGATGAGGACGTTCAGTCTCACTCCATTTCGCTAGACATCCCTCAAAATCTACAAAGTGCTCTGCAAGAAATAGCGCAGCGTTCGATGCAGGTGCTTGAGACCGATGTTCCGCCATTATGTCCTGATGCGATTCGCTCGGTGTTTCTGGATAGCGCTATTGCCTTGAAAATGGCTTCCGATACTGGTCGGCTGCACTTAGGCATTTTGGCGCGACACATGTCTGCGTTCTTTGAGGCGCTCCCCTCCTCAGGGGAATACTCGATACTGAGCAAGTCGTCTGCGGATATACCGGCGGCCTGGATTGTGAAGCTTTTGCGTAAGCCGAGGGGCACCCATCATCCGCTGAAATTCATCCTGCTGGCCTGTGCGCTCAAGGTCGATATGGAAAGGATACTGCGGCCAAACGGGCCTATTACCGAGTCGCTTAGTCGAACAGCCAATAGCGAAACTCCTGGTGGACGAGCTGCCAACAGATCTCCAACCAATCGCTCAAGCACCAATGAGTATATGAGTGAGGCATCTGAAACGATCTGGACGCTGGCGCTCATGGGGGCTAACGCTAAGACCATAGCGTCAGAAACAAGGAGCTCGGTTACATGCGTCTACCGAATGATACGCGCGATTTCGTATGGACCTGACCTATGGAAAGAGGCGAGGCTTTCGAAACTGCTGGTTGATAGGAGGAACCGATTTGACGGGGAATACAGAGCTCGCCTAGCTCATGAGTGTCGAGATTATGTGTGGCTTCATCGAAACGATCGGCAATGGCTGTCCGAGCTTACACAAGAGCCAGGAAAAGCCCACAGACCGCGCGGACAGCAGGCAGAAAGATTCAAAGACCTCGACCTTGACCTTGCCAACGAAGTGGTTCAATGCGCTGAAATGTTACGAGCGCTTCCAGGTAAACCTGTCCGCATCTCACGGACAAAAATAGGCAGAGAGCTTCATGTGTTATCTAGGTTTGAAAAGCAGCTCAACAAGCTGCCGCACTGTGCGGCTGCACTGGCAGCCGAATGCGAAACCCTTGATGCATTCCATCGGCGGCGCCTGAGCTGGGCCGAGCGGAAGCTAAAACTTGACGGCAAGCCAATCACTCAATCAGCGCTGTATCGAACAGCGTGTCTCAGAAAACTCCAAATATGAGTGAAGGCACCCTGATCCGCGTATGAATATTGCTCTGTAACGCCGTCGGCACAAGCCTCTATATATATGAGCTGTGCGTGGATTCGATGTGTGAATTTTGACGAGGCGTGCAGTGAAAGTATTTATATGTGTGGTGTATTGTATTTGTAACCGTCCGGCCAGCACCCTCTCCTGACAGCCCTCCAAATTGGCCAAGATAGT
>NZ_JANLGL010000169.1:0-12144 GCF_024655625.1 Pseudomonas sp. 18.1.10 | reverse complement strand
AGTTACAGATGTGTCGACTGACACACCGCATTCGCGAGCAAGCCCGCTCCCACATGGGGACCCGGTTCCTTCAGTTAGCTACTCAGGAACCTTTGTTGCCTTTTTCATGCGCCGGGTCGTAGACCTTGGTCAGGTCACCCCCCAGGCGGAACGTCTTGAACGGCTGCATGCCGTGCTTGCGCTCGAGCACATCCGGGGCGCAGGTGTAGAGGTTGCAGAAGGGTTCAAGCCAGGCATATTTCATGTCTTCCTTGAGGTCCTTCATGTCCTGTTCCTTGCCGTTCTTCTGCTCGAAGATGTCCGGGTCTTTAACCCCGGCCAGCACTTTTTCACCCAGGCGTTTGAGCGCGCTGTTGTTTTCCTGGCGCAGGTCGACACCGTTGACCAAGGCAAAACTGGCGATCATCGACAGCGGCGGCAGGGCGTAGTTGTGGTACGACAGGGCGCGTTGCTGGCGCTTCAATTCATTCGGCAAGAAGCCCTGGTCATCGACCTGGTTCACGCCGACCTTGTATTCCTTCACCGCCCAATCAAACAGGTCGCGACGGTTGGTGGCGATGGACGTGGCCATCACCGACCACGCCGCCCAGTAGGAGTGGTTGTTGGTTTTTTCCAGCGGCAGGTTGTCCCAGTCGCTGACCACTTGATCGGCGAGTTTGTTGAACCACGCCTCGATCAACTGCGATTCCTGCTGGTGGTTGGCCAGCGGGTGCGAGTCGGAAAACTTCAAGCGCACATAGGCCGACGCCATGCTGCCCAGTGCCCATTTGCGCATGGACTTGCCGGTGTGGTTGAAGTCCTTGGACATCAACGCATCCGCCTTGGCCCAGCTGGTGAGCCAGTTGAGCGTGCATTCCAGCTGCTCCGGGCGCCCGTCGCGCATGAACTGCATCACGCGTTTGCTGGTGTCTTTTTCCAGCTTGGTGATGTCGGCGGTGCTGTCGCGGAAGGCTTTTTCCGATTGCACGTTCAGGGTGGAACGGGCCTTGTCCGAGCCTTCGTACTTGCTGCGAAATTGCAGCGAGCCGGTGTACGGCGCCGGCATGGCGTCGCAGTCATTCTTGAAGTCGCCGGTCTTGAACGCTTCCACCGGGGCGAAATAACCCTGGGGCGGACGCAGTGGCGCGGCGGCGTTGGCTGCGCCGGCGAACATCGCCAGGCCCAGCAACGTGGGGATCAATAACTTCTGCATAGGTAACCTCATTGCCCGGCTGAGGCGGTCTGTTGACCACCGGCAGGGAATACGTTGCGTGTGCAAATTTTCGCTTCAACCTTCTGCGCGCCCTTTTCGGGGCCCTGCACTTCCACGGCCAGCAGGTTCTGCGCGGCCCAGTCTTCATCGGTGCGCAGTTCGAAGGCGAAACGCCCGTCTGTATCGGATGTCTCGGGTTTCTCGATCTTGATGTCCTCGTGGCGCCCGTTCATGTACCAGAGGGTGGCTTGCAGGGTTTTCACCGAGGGGTCGGCGAAGCGGATATCAACCTGGTGATTGGCGTTACGCAGGTCTTTGTTCGAACTGTTGACCATCAATTCGTTCTTGCCCGGCTTCAACGACGTGCTGGCGCTCATCTGTGCCGGCTTGCCTTCGCAGCCGTTGTCGAGCAGCGACATCATCTGGCGGTAGATGGTCTCCTGGTCCAGGCGGTACAGCGGCGAGAATTCCCAGATGAGGATTTTCGGCGGGCTCTTCTGGAATTCATCGCTGCCCAGGTACTGGATCATCGAGCCTTCCAGGCCACCGCCGGGGAAGGCGACGTTGAGAATATCGGCACCGATTTCCTGTTCCAGGAAGCCAGCAAAGTTGTAGTTCTTGCCGCTGTGGCTGGTGCCCACCAGGGTGATCTGCGGGTTGCCCGAATCGCCGAACAGGTCGCCGTCGCCCGCTTCGCCCTTGGGCTCGGTGGTGAACTGGTCCATGTACTGGATCGCGTAGCTGGTGCCACACAGTTGCCCGGCCATGTTGTGCAGGGTGCCGGTCTTGCCCATGCGCCCGGAGCGCGTGGTTTCGAATTCGCGCTTGGGAATATCGGCGAATTCCGGCATGGCCCGTACTTTCGCGCCGACGATTTTCGCCGTGCGCTGCGCGCCGTACGGCGTCCAGTGTTGGTCGCCACGGAAGTAGAAATCGTGGGCCGGCAGTTCATCCGGCAGTTGCTCGTTGGTCAACGGCGACAGGTCCGGCACCACGTAGCCCATCTTGGCGAAACGGCCGAGCATGGTCTTGTAGTTGCCCAGGGCCTTGTCGAAATCGAACTTGGCTTTCTCTTCAGGGTTGAGCTTGTTGCGGTTCACCAGACCACGGGTCGGCTGGTAGACCACCACCAGTTCCACGCCCTTGGCCTTGAACGCATCGTGCAGTTGCTGCATGCGTTTGTAGCCGGCGGGGGTGGTGTCGAATTCGGTGCGCAAATCTTCCTGGGTCCGGAACAGCCAGTCGCCCTGGGCTTGCACCAGGGTGGTGAAGTTCTGCTGGTAGCGCGTGGTGTAGTTCTTCGCGTCGTGGGCTGCCGGGCACAGGCTGCAGCACGGTTCGGCAGTGAAGGTCGGCGCTTGTACTTCGTCGGCGCGCACGCCTTGGCTGGCCGCGAGCAGGCCGAGGGTCAGACCCGAGAGGCTCAGCAGTTTGATCATGTGTGGGTGCATAAGGGTCATCCTCAGTCCTGCATTTCGGTCTGGCGTTCGACAGGGTCGATCAGCACGGCTTTCTGCTGGCGCACCAGCAGGTCGAGAATCTCTTCCTGGCGATCACCCAGCACACCGTTGAAGCTGATGCCGCTGGATTTGGTCGGCGCCAGCATCGATACGCGGTACAACTCCACGCTCAACGGCGAGTCGATGGACAGCGGCCCGCTGCCGTTGCCGGCGAGTTCGCCGCCGACCACGATCAGCGAGACTTTCGCGTCAAACGGGTCGAGGGCGATGTCGCGGTCGGTGTCGGTCAAATCCTTGATGTGGCCGTAGAGGCCGGTCAGGCCGTTGGCCATCGAGGTGTTTTCGTACAGCTTGATGTTCACGCTGTTGCGCACGCGGATGCCGTGGCGACGGTTGGCGATCACCTTGTTGCCCCACAGCAGGTTGTCGCCGCTCTCATAGAGGGTGATGCCGTCGGTGTGGTTGCGGTAGAACTCGTTGTCGGCCACGAAGTTGTTGACGCTGTTACGGTCCAGCACCAGGCCCGAGAGCTTGTTGTCGTAGCTGCGGTTGTTGAAGATGAAGCTGTCGTTCACTTCCCGGGAAATGATGATGCCGTGCTTCTTCTTCGTCCCGTAGACCGTGTTGTCGGCGATTATCAGGCCGTGGGAACGGTCGTGGGGGTCGATACCGTAGACGATGTTGTCTTTGTAGGTGTTGCCCTTGATGACAAAGCCTTCGGTCTCGTAGCAGTAGAAGCCGTACCACATGTCCGAGAATTCGGAATCGATGATCCAGCCCGTCGGCTCGGAACGCTTGAGCACCTTGGCCATGTTCGGCGTGTACTGGGAAATACTCACGCCGTAGGACTTGCTGTTGGCGTAGCCAAAGCTGGCCATCTCCGTCTTGGAGATATAGGTCTCGGTGCCGCCCCAGGCCAGCAGGAACGGGCGGAATTCCTTCGGCGACTTGAACAGCGCCGGGCCGTTGGCCTTCTCGCTCCAGCCGGTGACCTTCGTATCACGCACAAACAGTTGGCCGTCGTTAATCAGGAACGAACCGGCTTCCTGGGACAGGCGCAACTCCTGGGTCTTGCCGTCGATGTCGAGGATGCCCTTGCGCCCGACCACAATCGGCAGTTTGGCGAGGAACACACCGGGCGAGGTCTCGCTGAAGTACTGCTTGGGCACCTTGCCGAGCAAGTCCTTGAGGTTCATGTAGCCGTCGTCGACAAAGATCGCCTGGGGAATGCCGTGTTGGCGCACCACCCATTCGGCCATCTTGTTGTCACCGCCGATAAAGTCCTTGAGGGCGTCTTCCTGCATCATGCGGCGGATGCTGGCCTTGCCCTGTTTAGTGCGCACGATCTTCTTTTCCATCGCCGCCGCGGTGTAGCCCGACAGGTCAGGCAAGGCTGGCTTGGCCATTTCCAGCGGCGCCGTCGGCGGGCTGGAAATGGTGTAGGTCTTGGCCTGTTGCAGCCCTTTGGCGATGGTCGGCGCCTTGACCGGCTGCGTGGTGTCGGCGAAGGCGCTGGCGTTGGCCATCAGCATCGCAGCGACCAGCAACGTATGAGGTTTCATCGCGCAGGCTCCCATCAGAATTTCCACACAACGTCGACAAACGCACGGTGCATGTACGAGTCGACCTTGCTGCCGTAGGCGTCGCCCGGCTTGAACACGCCGGCGCGGAAACGCACCAGGGCCGAAGGCTCGTCAATGGACTGGCTCAGGGCGGCTGGCAGCAAGCCTTTCTTGAAGTACTTGGTGACCACCAGGTCCATTTCCTGGCCCAGGTCTTTCTTGCCATCGGCCAATGGCAGCGAGGTGCTCGATACGATGTCGCCGGCAGCGTTGGTGGTGTTGTCCAGCGCCGCGATACCGCTGCTGCTGACCGGCTTGTTGCCGTCTACGCGCCAGAACTTGTGGTACACCAGGCTGGCGTCGTAGTCCTCGCGCAGCTGCCACGAACCGAACAGGCTCATGGACTGCATGTTGTTCATCTCGCCGCGAAACGCTTCGCCGAAGCGATGCACGCGGGACTGGGTGCCAGTCCAGTTCGAACGGTTGCTTTGCAGGCCGTTCTGCTCGTAGTCGGCGCTGGCGCGGGCATAGGCCGCACCCACTTGCCACTGCGGGTCGAGGCGCAGGCGCACGCCGATGTCGGTAGCCCAGCCACTGAGGTCGTCGCTGTTCTTGGCTTGCGCCGGACGTTCGCCGTCGGCGGTCAGGGCGTTGACCTTGTCACGATCACCGCGCATGCCGGTGATGCTGGCCCAATAGTTGACGGTGTTGGTGTTGCGCCAGTTATAGGCGTCGCTGTTGGCTTCTATGCCGAGCCAGGTCAGGTCGCCGTTCTCGCGCTTGTCCAGCGAGTCGGTGGCCACGCCCGGTTGCGGGTAGTCGAGCTTGCCGTTGTCGTGGGTGTGGTGACCGCGCAGGCCGATCCACTGGCCCGGCGTCCACTGGTAGGCGGCGTCGGCGTAGAGGTGCTGGCGGTCTTTGTCGACCGGGGACAGTTCCTTCAAATCGGTGCGGTATTCGCTGAAGCGTTCGGCGACGCCCACGTTGGCTTTCAGCAACGTGGTGTCGAAGGTCCAGTTCAGCGCTTCGATATTGGTATCGCGCCACTGGCCGTCGTCATTGCGCAGGCGTTGGCGACCGAGCTTGAGGATCTCGCCAGGGTAGGGCGTGAAGCCGCTGTAGCCGACCCAGAACTCGCGCATGGCGAGGTAGTTTTTCTTGGCCTTGCGGTCGTTGTTGGTGGTCTGCTGGTTTTGATCGTCGGCGGACGCTTGCAGGGTGTCGGTTTCGATGATGTCGCTGGACACCACCGCCTGACCCATTGCATAGGCGCTCCACGCGCCGCTTTCACCGTAGATCCATGGGCGCACATCCAGGCCGATGCCGTTGACGTCGCCGCCTTTTTGCGTGCCCAGGTCGCGGTCGTCTTCGGATTGGGCGGTCGCTTTGACTTCCAGGCCGAAGTTCTTCGCTTCGGTCAGCGCCGCCAGGGTCGGGCACGACCACAGCAGGGCGAAGGTCAGGCCAATACCGGCCTTGACGAATGGGTTGAGCTTCATAGGGATTCCTCGCCGTCGTCTTCTTCCAGGGCGTGCAGCTGCAACGTGCTCTGGGCCAGGGTGCCGCGGGTGGCCAGTTCTTGTTGCACCAGGCGTTGGCCCTGGGCGCGTTGCTCCGCTGTCAGCGGGGCTTCAAGTTGCGTGGCCAGGTCGTTGGCTTCCGGGGTGTCCTGGGCTTTGGCCAACTGGCTGAAGACATAGGCGTTCAATGGGTCGGGCTTGGTGCCCTTGCCTTGGGAAAACAATTGGGCGATGGCGAAGTCGGCGCTGTTCTGGCCGTTGCGCGCAGCGGTCAGCAGGTGGTCCAGGGCCTTTTGCGAGTAGACCTGGCCGAGGTAGCCGCGGCGGTAGATCTGGCCGAGGTAGTAATCGGCGGCGACTTCCTTGCCCTGGGCTTTCTGGAAGTGCGCTTCGGCGGCCTTGGCGTCGGCCGGCACCCACTTGCCTTCGTAGTAGAGCTTGCCCAGCAACAGCTCGGCGCGTGGTTGGTCGGCGGCGCGGCCGTTGTCCAGGTACTTCATCATCTGGTCCACGTCGCCCAGTTCGGGGAAGTCGTAGAGCAGTTGCGCCAGGCTGACCCAGGACGCCGGGTAGCCGGGGGCGATTTTTTCCAGCAGGGCCTGGGCGGTTTTTTCGTCCGGGGTGCCGAGGCTGGCATCGCCGAGTACACGGGCGACGCTGTCGACACGCTGGGCGGTGACGGTGCCACGGCTGTAACCGGCTTCCAGTTGCTTGAGCAGCTCGGCCTGTTTCTCGGGTGCGGCTTGTTTCTGGTAGACCGTGGCCAGCTCGACGTAGCAGATGTCGGTGCTGTTCAGCGCGGCTTTGCAGATGCGCTCAACATCGTCCAGATGCTGGTCGTAGGTGCCTTGGGTGCGATACAGCAGCACTTGCGCCAGACCGGCTTCCGGGTAACCCGAGGCTTGCCATTTACTGATCTGCTGCTGGGCGTTTACGTTCGGGAAACTATGCGGGTATTGCAGATAGAGCATCGCCAGCGGGATCAGGGTGTTGCCTTCGCCATGGGCAAAGGCTTTTTTCAGCAGGCCTTCGGCTTCGTGGTGTTCGGCTTCGGTGCTGCCGGGCTTGGCCACCAGCAGGCGACCGAGACGGGCCTGGGCGCGCGGCGAAGTATCGGCGGCTGCGCGGTAGGTGGCTTCGGCCTGTTTGATCTGCGCCGGGTCGCGGGTGCCCACCTGGATATCAGCCAGGCCGACTTGGGCCTCGCTGTAGCCCAGGTCGGCCAGTTGTTGGTAGTTCTGCTGGGCGGTGACGGTGTCGCCGCGTTTCAGGGCTTCGTTGGCTAAACGCTGGTCTGGCAAACCGGCACATCCGGCGAGACTGACCGCAAGTGCCAATGTGCATAAAGATCCCATGTGGGAGCGGGCTTGCTCGCGAAGGGGCCCTGTCAACTGATGCATGTGTTGGCTGACACACTGCTTTCGCGAGCAAGCCCGCTCCCACAGGGACCGCGGTGTTTTTGAGAGAGTCATCACAGGCATGTCCTCTGCTTACAGACCGTTGGCCATGGCTTTGTCGATCAGCCAGTTCAGCGACGGACCACGGTCGCTGGTCACTTCCACCGGGCGCCCGGCGTAGGTGCTGTCCAGCGGCGCATCAGGCTTGATCTGCACGCGGATGTCGGAGGACAGGTCGGCGCTGTTCAGGCTGGTGCTGCTGACGATGGTGCCGGTGCGGGTCTGTTCTTCGTCGGCGACCTGGAAACTCACCTGGGTGCCCGGGCGCACGTCGGCGAACTGGCGATAGGTGAAGCGCGCTTCCACATTGGCCTGGCTGCCACGCGGCACCAGTTGGAAGATCACGTCGCCTTTGTTGGCGTATTGGCCGTCGGCGACCATTTGCTGGGCGACCACGCAATCGCAAGGCGAGGTCAGGGTGCCGGTCATTTGCTTGCCGAACAGTTCTTCAACCTTGGCCGGTTGCAGCTGGTCTTCGTCCAGGTGGCCCTTGAGCACATCCAGCATGCTGGTGCTGAAGGTCGCCAGCGGCGCGCCTTTGGCAGCAATCCCGTCACCTTTGAGCAGGCTTTGCACAGTGCCGTCGCGGGGCATGGTCACGTTCATGCCGGGCACGCTGACCAGGCCGGCCTGGGCGTGGCTGACGAAGTACATGCCGTACACCGACTTGAAGACGAACCCGAACGCGGCGAGGCCGACGATAAAGATGCCCGCGCTGAATACCACGGCACGCAGGCGACCGAAGGCGGTCATGCCGCTGCCGCTGTCCTTGACCTTGCGCGCCTTGGTGAAGTTGTCGCGTTGCAGGGTCGCCAGCACCTCGCCCATCGACACAATGTCGCCGGACAAGTGCGAAGTAATCAGGTGGCGCAGGGTGGAAATATCCTGCTGTTCCAGGTTCTGGAACTGGCAACCGGTGCGGCCACTCTGGCGGTCGTGGGAGCGGATCTGCAGCTCCACGTCCATCGCCAGGCCAAGGTTATCGATCACGAATTGCAGGCGGCCCTTGTGCACTTCGCCGACGTTCAGCGGCTGGGTGGCGGTGAACGCCAGGCCGCCGGCGGACAGGTCGATCACCCGCGCTTCGGTGGGTTTGCCGTCATTGCCGAAGAAGCGCAGCTTGGCCGGGATTTTGACCCGCGCATGTTGGCGCTGGGCTTCGGATTCGTGGACAACGTTGACGTTTGCTTGGCTATTCATGGTGTGTAGTTCCTAGTTAATTCAGGCTTGGCTGGGTCAGACCATCATCAGCAACACGGCGACGAAAATGCTGCCGGCGGAGAAGGTCATGGTCCGAGACGACCAGGTGTTGAACCAACGTTGAAAGCTGGCCAAATCGCGGGTCAGTTTGGTGTCCTGGCGGGTCCAGGATTGTTGATCGAGGCGGAAGAACACGTAGATCTTCACCAGTGCGCCCATGATCTGGTTGTAATAGAGAATCACCGGGTACGCCGGGCCGATCTTGTGGCCGGAGCACGACAGCAACAGGGTGAGGATCAGGCGGGTGATGCCGATCCACAGCAGGTACGCGAGGATGAAGGCGCCGCCGTACTTGAAGGTAGCGATGATCGCCACGGTCAGGCCGAGCAGGGAGGTCCACATCGACACGCGCTGGTCGAACAAGACCACGCTGGTGAACAGGCCCAGGCGACGTACACCCAGGCCGAGGGCGCGGGAGTTCTGGCGCAGATTGTTGCCGTACCAGCGGAACATCAGCTTGCGGCTGGCCTTGATAAAGCTCTTTTCCGGCGGGTGTTCCACGGTGTTGATCGCGGCGTCGGGCACGTAGAAGGTGTCGTAACCGAGGCGCATCAGGCTGAACCAGCTGGACTTGTCGTCGCCGGTGAGGAACTTGAAGCGGCCCAGGCGCCAGTGTTGCAGCGAGTCGCTTTCGACGTCGGCGATGAAGTCCGGGTCGGTGACCACGCTGGCGCGGAATACCGACATGCGCCCGGTCATGGTCAGCACGCGCTTGGACAGGGCCATGGAGCACATGTTGATGTGGCGCTGGGCGAAGCGCAGCTTGTGCCATTCGCTCATGATGTAGCCGCCGCGTACTTCGCAGAATTCGTTGGTGGTCAGGCCGCCGACATTGCCGAACAGTTGGAACCACGGCACGGTCTTGCGCACCACGCCTTCGGCGAGCACGGTGTCGCCATCGATCACGGCCACCACGGCGCGGTCATCCGGCAAGTGGCGGGAGATCGCACGGAAGCCGAAGGCCAGGCCGTCGCGCTTGCCGGTGCCGGCGATGCGCACGAAGTCGAGCTTCACATGCTCGGGCGGGTTCATGCGTTCCCAGAGGCTTTTCACCAGCAGCTCATCGGACATTTCCACCAGCGAGCAGACCACGGTGGTGGGGAAGCCGCATTCGATGGCTTCGCGGATCACCGAGCTGTAGACCTGCGCGGTGGTCAGCGCATCGATACGGAAACTGGTGACCATCAGGAACACATGGGACGGGTCGGCGGCCTTGCCCAGCTTGCGCACTTTGCGGCGCAGGTGCGGGTAGACCACGTACAGGAACAGCATGCCGCGAAAGAAATGCGTAGCACCCATCGAGTAGCGCCAGATGCCGACGGCGCCAATCAGGAAAATAAAATTCTTCGACTCCGAGTCGAATGTACTCGCCGGCAACAGCAGGGCGAGTCCCATCAGCAGGCTGAGAAAGAACAGCCAGCCGGCAGATTGCAGCAATACATGTTTTAACGTGGACATAAGCGTCATCCGAAGGTGATGAAGGCTCCAGGCGGCGCGCGCTGGGGATGGAAACGCGCGCCGCCGGGAACTTGCCGTTGCTGTTACCAGCAAATGCCTTCGGTACGGCCGGTGGTGCAGGTGGCCTTGGACATGAAGCCCACCAGGTCGATCACTTGCTTGCCGTGCGGGGCGTTCTGCGCCAGGGCGCGGAATTTCTCGTCACGGTTGCCAAGGATGATCACGTCGGAGTTGTTGATGACATCATCGAAGTCCGAGTTGAGCAGGGACGACACATGGGGGATCTTGCCTTCGATGTAGTCCTTGTTCGCGCCGTGGACACGGGCGTACTCGACGTTGCTGTCGTAGATGCTCAGGTCGAAACCCTTGCCGATCAGCATTTCGGCCAGCTCGACCAGCGGGCTTTCACGCAGGTCATCGGTGCCGGCCTTGAAGCTCAGGCCCAGCAGGGCGACTTTGCGCTTGTCGTGGCTGTTGACGATGTCAAAGGCGTTTTGCACCTGGGACTCGTTGCTGCGCATCAGCGAGTTGAGCAGCGGCGCTTCCACGTCCAGGGAGCTGGCGCGGTAGGTGAGGGCACGCACGTCTTTGGGCAGGCACGAACCGCCGAAGGCGAAGCCTGGGCGCATGTAGTACTGGGACAGGTTGAGGGTCTTGTCCTGGCACACCACTTCCATCACTTCACGGCCATCGACGCCGACGGCCTTGGCGATGTTGCCGATCTCGTTGGCGAAGGTGACCTTGGTGGCGTGCCACACGTTGCAGGTGTACTTGATCATTTCGGCGACGGCGATGTCCTTGCGGATGATCGGCGCGTCGAGTTCTTCGTACAGCGACTGCAGGACATCGCCGGAGGCTTTGTCGAATTCGCCGATGACGGTCATCGGTGGCAGGTCGTAGTCGGCGATGGCGGTGGATTCACGCAGGAATTCCGGGTTGACCGCGACGCCGAAGTCGACGCCGGCTTTCTTGCCGGAGCAGTCTTCGAGGATCGGGATCACCACGTTGGCTACGGTGCCGGGCAGCACGGTGCTGCGCACCACGACGGTGTGGCGGGTGGATTTGTCACGCAGGACAAAACCGATCTCGCGGCACACGGCTTCGATGTAGTCGAGTTCCAGGTCGCCGTTTTTCTTGCTCGGCGTACCGACGCAGATCATCGACAGGTCGGTATCGCGAATGGCGTCGGCGAAGTTGGTGGTGCCACGCAGTCGGCCGGTTGCAATACCCTGGCTCAACAGTTCACCCAGACCTGGTTCAACGATCGGCGATTTGCCTGCATTGATTAGGTCGATCTTGTCCTTGGAGATGTCTACCCCGACCACTTCGTGGCCACGGGCAGACAGGCAACCGGCACACACTGCGCCAACGTAACCGAGACCAAATATGCTGATGCGCATCGCATTTACCTCTTTAATATTCATGCCAATAATTGGCCGGAGTTCATGTTTGCAAGCGTCACTGATGCCGCGAAAGTTCGGCGAATAGACGCCGACTTACCGCGTACAGGCATGTTGAATAACGAGTGACTAACTATTGCACTCAAGTTGTGCGCAACTTGGCCTTGTTATTGGGGCTTGCCCTCAAATGCAGCCGGCCTTCCTGGGGGAAGGGCCCGGCGCCAGTGCCGCAGGGTCTTGATAGAGGCGTTAAGCCCTTGAATATCAACACCTTGGGTGTCATCACTGACACATTTGGGTAAGCGCTGCCTTGGCCTATAGGGGTTAGCAATGAATCCTTATCGCTGCCCTCAACTCACTATCAGTTGATGATGTGACCCATGAGTCAAAGTTGCTGGGGCAACTTTGCTACTTCCTTGGGTCGCCGTGTAAGTTATCTCCTACAGAAACAGAGAATTTCGTTACCGGTGGTATGAGCCGCCCATTTTGACGAAGTTCCAGCCCGCTCATCCTGTTTCCAGAAATTTCTTGAAATATTAGAAAAGATGGCACTGGTACTATATTGATAGCACTTGCTATTTGGGCCAGTAGTTATGGGGAGTTGGTGCGAGGGGATAGTTTTGTGCCACTACTGATTTAAAAAAGTGGTGCCACTACGAAAAAAAATGACGAATGTCGAGTGAAAGAATTGTTAGGAGTACGTCAAAATGTTTTTTGACGTCAAATAAATGGCGATCCGGAAGCTGAAATGCGATCACAACTGTGGGAGCGGGCTTGCTCGCGAATGCGGTGGATCAGATAAGAATCTATCGACTGACACCCCGCATTCGCGAGC